>DASZRO010000069.1 GCA_035550055.1 Mycobacteriales bacterium
ACCGCCGCCCTGTGGTTGCTCGTCGGGATCGCCGTGGGGGACGCGAAAGATCAGCACCATCACGTCATGGGAGCTGTCGAGGATGTTCGTTAGCTGGACCACCTGGCACGCCCGATCCGCATCACTCGCTCGTCGACTCGGCCTCGAGCCGCTCTTCCTGCCGCGATCGATCCAGCGAGTGCCGGTGCCGTTGCGTTACCTGGCCGCCTGGGCGTGGATGACCTACCACCTGTGTCGCTCGCGGCCCAAGATTCTGGCGGTCATGGCGCCGCCACCCCTGGCGGCGTGGTGTGCCGCCATCTACGGCCGGATCGCCCGGGTGCCGGTGCTATTCGATCTGCACAGCGGGACGTTCAACAATCCCAAGTGGCGGTGGTCGACCCGCTATGTTCTTGCGGCAGCGAAGCGCGGCGTTGTCCTGGTCACGAACCAGACCCACTTCGAGATCTGTCGCGCTCGCGGGCTCGCCGTCGAGCAGGTGCACGACCTGGTGATCGACGTTCCGGAAACGACCCTTGCTCGCACCGAGACGCCACAGGACTACGTGCTGGTCATCGCCTCCCATGCCGAGGATGAGCCGATCGAGGCGATGCTAGATGCGGCGGCGCAGCTGCCGGAGCTCGAGTTCATCGTGACCGGTTCGGCCCGGCCGGAAGGCAAGCAAAAAGCCGCTGCAATACCGAACGTCCGGTTGTCTGGCTACGTCGACGCTGCGACTTACGACGATCTGGTCACATCCGCGGGTCTCGTCGTCTGTCTCACGACCCGCCCGGACACGATGCAGTGTGGCGGCTACGAGGCGCTCGCCTTCGGCAAGCCCCTGGTGACGAGTGACACGGCTGTGCTCGAGGAGTTCTTCGGCTCGGCCGCCTGCTTCGCGGGCCCGCAGCCGGACCAGCTGGCCGCTGCCGTGACCCGAGCCATGGCCTCTCGCGACAAGCTGAGCTCGGCGATGCGGTCGCTGCGCGACGAACGGGTGGCAGCCGACCAAGACGCGATTTCCAGGATCCGTCACCGGCTGGCCGAGGCGCGATGACGCGGTCAGCCGCTGCTCAGCCAGCCGACGAGAAGCCGCCGTGGCGCTTTCGGTCGGCGACCGCGACGATGGCGCGCACCGTCGCGGTGGATCTGTCGCTGCTGCGAAAGAGCCCGACCGCGCAGGGGTGGCGACCGACCCGGCCCGCGCTACAGCTGCACCGACCGATCTTCGTGATCGGTGCCCCGCGATCGGGGACGAGCTACCTCGGTGACGCGGTCGGCCGACTTTCCGGCGTCTCCTACCATTTCGAGCCGATAGCGACGAAGTACGCCGCCCAGCAGTACGCGACACGCGACTGGGACGCCGGCCGAACTGCCGCCTACCTACAACTGGCCTATCGCCTGCTGCTCACCAGCCGAATGGAGTGGAGCAAGCGGTTGTGCGACAAGACGCCACAGGCGTGCTTCCTCATCGACCTCCTCGCCGAGCAGTTCCCGGATGCTCAGTTCGTCCACATCATTCGCGACGGCCGCGACGCCGCCACGAGCTACCGAGAGAAGCCCTGGCTTCGCGCCGATTCTGCGGCTAGCCGACGATTCGAGCCCGGCGGAGCCAGATGGGGCGGTTACCCGCGGTTCTGGACGGAGATCGACCGCCGCGCCGAGTTTCGTGAGACGACCGACCTCCACCGATGCATCTGGGCCTGGCGGCGATTCACCGAGGAAGCCTTGCGGCAGACCCAGCGACTGCCCGGCGACCGGCTTCTCGAGCTTCGCTACGAACGACTCGTCACGCAGCCCAAGGAAACCGGAGCCGCACTCGCCGAGTTCCTCGGGGAGCCGGGGCAGGCCGCCGTCCTGATCACCCATCTGGTGAACTCCGCCCGCCCGGCGTCGGTCGGAAGGTGGCATTCGCTCATGCCTGACGAACAGGCGGTCTTCGAGCGCGAGGCCGGATCACTCTTGGACGCACTCGGCTACTCCTAGCCGAAAATCTGTTCCTCACTCAGGTGAACCTCCTGTGGTGACACCGGCTCGGCGAGCACCCCTCGGCCTGAGGCTGCGACGATTGCTTGGCCGCTGAGGTCAGGCGCCTCGTGGTAGGCCACGAGGCCGTGGCGGGCCATCAACTCGCAGATTTCGACCTGGTGGTCGTCGACATGCTCGTTGCGGGATCGCCGGCGCGGCACGACCAGCGGACTGACGCCGAGCTCCAGCAGATCGAGCAACGTGCCGACCCCGGCGTGGGCGACGACCACGTCCGCCTCGGTGGCGAACGAGTTGAACTGGTCACGCGACACCATCTGGTAGGCGGTGCCCGGCAAGTCGCTTCTCGTGGTCTCGCCGAGCTGCCAGACGGTCCGCTCGTCGGCGAGACCGGTCGCGAGCACGGCATCCACGAGCGCGTCGAACCGGTACGGCTTGATCGTGCCCAACGTCACGAAGAGCTTCGGCCTCGACACCTCGGGCCGATCGTCACGGTGGTAGGTGTCGAGGACGCTCGGGAACGGACGCCACCGTCGGGTCGCCCAGGCGGGATGCTGGGTGCGCAGCTGCACCGTGTGGCTGGCGGCAAGCACCCGCCCCGACAGCGACGGTCCGTTCACCCGCGAGAGGCTTTCGATGTAAAGGGCGGGGACGCCGTGCGCACGCGCCAGAGGCAGGGTGGTCAGCGCGATCCCGGCGCCTGTGCTCGCCGCGACGTCGAAGTGTTCGTTGCGAAGCAGCTCGCGAATGCGCGGAATCGTCCGTAGGAGAGGACGCGACTGGCGCGGACCTACGTAGGGCAGGAAACACACCCTTCGTCCTTCGAGCAGCGAACGGCTCTGGTTCGTCTCGAACGTCACCCACAGCGAGTCTGCGCTCGCACCGAGAAGCGGCGCGAAGCGGTGCAGTTGAGCGAGATGTCCACCCGTGCTGGCGGCGAGTAACACCTTGCGCTCGGCCACGCACCGCCTCCCTTCGCTCATCGCGCATCGACCGACGAAATGGTACGTCGGTGCTCGACTTTCGGGACCCGGCCGCGCGCTCGGCATACTGGCCGGGTGATGCCGCCACCGTCCGCATCTCGCAGTGGCGATGGCGAGGCCGGTCACACAGCCGCCGCCGAGCAGTCCATCACGGGTGAGCTGAACCGGCTTGCCCGCGGCGGCACGCTCAGCCTCGCCGGCATGGTCCTGAACGCGGTGCTCGGCTTCGTGGCGCTCCTGTTGGTCAGTCGCGTGCTCAGCACGCAGCGCTCGGGCGCGATGTTCGAGGCAGTCGCCGCGTTCACGATCTTGAGCAACGTTGCCGAGCTCGGCGCCGACACCGGTTTGCTCCGGTTCGTCCCACAAGTGCGTCGTGACGGTCTGCGAGCACTCCGTTCTCTCGCCGTCGCGGCACTCGTCCCTTCGATCATCACTGCGGGCATCCTCACGACTGCCGCCTACCTGACGGTGCCGCAAGAGGCGCGACTCCTGGCCGGCCACGCTGCGCACAGCGTCCCCGCTCTTAGAGCCGAGCTGCGGATCGTGCTCGCGTTCGTCCCCGCCGCCTCCGTGATGACTGTCACCCTCGCGGCGGTGCGCGCCTGGTCGATCAAGCGTTCGGTGGGTGTGATGTACGTCGCGATCCCCACGTTGCGCATCGTCCTGCTGCTTCCGCTGCTCGCCAGCCATCCGTCGCCGGAGCTGGTCGCGCTGGCCTGGGTGATGCCCTACGGCCTCGGCGCCGTGGTCTCGTTGTGGTGGTTCTCCCGGCTGATGATCTGGAATGAGCCACACGGTGATCAGCGCTGGCCCAGCGTGGCCGAGCTGCGGCATCAGGGGCGCATGTTCTGGCGCTTCAGCGCACCGCGAAGCCTGGGAGCGACCTTTCAGATCCTGATCACCTGGATCGACGTTCTGCTCGTCGGCTCGCTCGCTTCGCCTGGTTCGGCCGCGCTGTACAACGTGGCAAGCCGGTACGTCGCCATCGGTACCTACCCGCTGCAGGGCGTCGCCTACGCGGTCACGCCACAGTTCGCCCGGCTGATGTCCGCAGGCCGCACGAAGGCAGCCGCCGCGATCTACCAGGTATCGACCTGTTGGACGGTCCTGGCGTCCTGGCCGGGGCTGTTGCTCTTCGTCGTCTTCGGCAGCACCTGGATGAAGGTGTTCGGCGCCGACTACACCCACGGCGCGACCGCCTTGGCGGTCATCGCCGCCGGGATGCTCGCGAACTGCGGCACGGGCCCATCCGGTCAGGCGCTCGGGATGGCCGGGGGCACCAGCGCCAACATGGCGGTGGCGGGCGTGTCACTCGCCGCGAACCTCGGATTGAACGTGGCGCTGATCCCCCGGTACGGGATATCAGGCGCCGCGATCGCCTGGCTGGTGTCACTCGTCATCACCAGCGCGTTGACGTCCACCCTCCTGTGGCGGGCGACGAGAATCTCGCCGTTCTCGAGAAGTCTCCTCATCGCGACGGCAGTGAGCAGCGTGATCTACGCCGCAGGCGGCCTCGCGGTGCGCGTCGCCGCCGGCTCGGGCCTGGTCGTTCTGGTGGGATTCGCGGCGGTGGCGACGGCCTGCTACCTCGCGGTGATCTTCGGCAAGCCGGCTGCGTTCGGACTGGACGGGGTCGGCGCGGCAGCCGCCTCCCGGCTGCGACGACCCAGGAAGGTGCCGCCGCTTTCGCCGCCGATCTCCAGACCTGGCTCCGACGCTAGAATGTAGCGGCACGGGAAAGAACGTCGAAACTTTCTGCCAGGTTGCTCTGACCGCGAAGTGACAGCCTCCGAACCCTTGGACTGTGAGTGGAACTCTCCGACTATCTTCGGATCCTGCGCAACCGCTGGCAGATCATCGCGCTCTGCGTGGCCGTTGCACTCGCGGCGGGAGCGCTGTTCGTCCTCGCGAGCTCGCCGCGCTACGAGTCCCAAACGCAGCTTTTCGTCTCGACCAGCGCCGCTGACGCCGACCCGTCCGCGATCTTCCAAGAAGGACAGTTCTCGCAGGCCCGCGTCCAGTCCTACGCCGACATCGTCGGCGGCCCGCTGGTCGCCAGCCAGGTCGCTGCGCAGATCGGTGGGGGGCTGACACCCAAGACGATCGAGAACGAGGTGACGGCGAAGGCGCCGGTCAACACGGTGCTGCTGAACGTCACGGTCACGGATCCATCCGCTCGCCGGGCCCAGGAGATCGCGACCGGGATCGGGCAGGTGTTCCCCACCATCGTCAAGCAGGTCGAGACGCCGGATTCGAACGGGCAGTCGCCCGTGAAGGTGAGCGTCGTGAAGCCCGCAACGTTCTCCAGCTCGCCGGTCTCACCGAAGACGCCGCTCGACATCAGCCTCGCGTTCCTGGTCGGTCTGGTCGTCGGGCTCGGGGCCGCCGTACTGCGCGAAAGCCTCGACAACACGATCAAGACCGCCGAGGACGTCCAGGAGGCGACCGGCCGGGCCGCGATCGGTGTCATCGGCTTCGACCCCGACGCGAAGAGCCATCCGCTCGTGATCGTCGAGGACACCCACAGCGTGCGCTCCGAAGCACTGCGGCAGCTGCGGACGAACCTTCAGTTCATCGATGTCGACGTCCCGCTGCGCTCCATCGTCTGCACGAGCTCAGTGCCGAGTGAGGGCAAGACGACGACCGTCTGCAACCTCGCCATCACGCTCGCCAACACCGGGATGCGGGTGCTGCTCGTCGAGGCCGACCTGCGCCGCCCGCGCGTCGGCCTCTACATGGGCCTGGAGAACGCCGTCGGGCTGACCAGCGTCCTGATCGGCGCGATCGGGTTCGACGAGGCGGTACAGAGCTGGGGCTCCGACGGCCTGCTCGACGTTCTGCCCTCGGGCCCGATGCCGCCGAACCCGAGCGAGCTGCTCGGATCGCACGGCATGGTGAGCTTGCTGCGCTCGCTCGAGCAGCGCTACGACCTCGTCCTGTTCGACACTCCGCCGCTGCTTCCGGTGACGGATGCCGCGGTGCTCGCGGTCGAGGCGAGCGGGGCGTTGATCGTCGTCCACCACGGTCAGACGCGCCGCGAGCAGCTGCAGAACTCCACCCAGTCGCTCACCGCGGTCGGGGCCCGGATCCTGGGCACCGTGATCAACTTCGCGCCGCGCAAGGGCCCAGAGGCCTACTACTACGGCTACGCGTACAGCTACCACAGCAAAGACCGGGTTCCGATGCCGACGTTGCGCCCCGCGGCGGACCCGGCGATGAGCTTCAGCAGCCACGCATCCGTCAAGCCTGTCACCGAGCCCTCCGAACACCGTGCCGAGCGAAACGGCTCGAGCCCGAGTCCGGCGACGACCTGGCCGAAGGCTCCGGTGCTTCCGCAGGCGGTCGAAGAGCCGCCCTCCGCACCGCCGGCATGGGCTGGCCCCCCGCGCGAGCCCGCGCAACCGGCCGATCCTGCGCATTCGGCGGAGCCCGCCGAGTCGGCTGAGCCCGAGCATCGCGTCGAACCGCCGGCTTCCACCCCGTTCGGCGCTATGTCCAGCGAGCCGCCGGCGGCGCCTTCCGAGGAGGACTCGCCGTGGGCACGCGACTACCGCGACCCGGCACAGATCGCCACCCGCACCTCGCCGGGCGGGCTGACGCGCGCGGAGCTCGAGTCCGATCCGGTTCGCCGCTCGTTCGACGAGGACCGCTGACTAGCTCCAGCTGACTCCGGAGTCGGTGGTGGTGACCGACTTCCCGCCGCCGACCGCGTAGCCGCTCCCGTTCGCGGCCAGTGACACCGTGGCGGGAGCCCGCAACGCGGTCAGGCACGGCCCGGCCTGCCAGGATCCGCCGGCGTCGTCGGTGCGGACCACGGCCAGCCCGGCACAACCCGGCGTACCGGTGACGAGCGCCAGGCCCTGCCCGTTCGACCCGGGCTCCAGCGCTGCCGCCACCGCCTGACCCCCGCCCGGGAAGGCCCCGACCGGGGTCCACGTCACACCGCCGTCGGCGGTGTTGAGCAGTCCGGACCCGCACATGACCATCGCAACGGTGACGCTCGCGGGTGCAACCGCTTCGACCGGCGCGCCCTTGCCGCACGGCGCGGCGATGGTGCCGGCCGGACGCCGCAACCGGTTGTTCAGCACCACCCATGCCTGTCCCAGGCCGGCACTCGGCGCCCAGGTCTTGCCGCCGTCCGCGGTCGAGAAGAACTCGGCTTGGCAGTTCGCGGCCGCGCCGACGACCCAGCCGGAGTTGGGCGCTGTCAGGTCGATGCGCAGGACGTGCGGCACGGGTAGGTTCACCCGCTGCCAGGTGCGCCCGCCGTCTGTGGTCTGGGCCAACCGTGCCTTGCGTGCGCACCCGGCGACCGCGCGCCACCCGTCCGAGGCGCTGTCGAAGGAGAGCAGGGTGGCGTCGTGTGCGACCGGAGTCACCGACGCGGCCGGGGTCTGCGCCGGCGTACCGGTCTCGATCGGCGTGCCGGACGGCGAGGACGTCACCTGGTAGGGCAGCTGGCGACCCAGCGAGTTGCCGGAGGTGTGCCGGACCGCCGCAACGATCAGGACAGCATCCACGAGGACCAGAACGACCACCACAACATCCATCGTGAAGGCCTTGAGAAGGCGCACGACATGATCAAATCACGTGGCTTGGAGCAGTCGTCGCACCACCACGCCGACCGCTCGGCCGACCGCGCCGCGGGCCCGTCAGGTGCAGGCGGGCGAGTCGTCTCGGACGGTCATCGGCTGTGCCAGCGGCTGCTGGGGCAACACGACCGGACCGGTCGCCGCCGGCTCGTGGACCGTGAACTGCTCGGTGAGCGTCTGGCCGGGCAGGATCGTCAGGATCGTCTCGGTGATCGGATGTCCGCGGTCGACCGCCGAATACGTGCCGATCGGCTTGCCGTCCAGCGTGACGCCGGACACCGAGGCGCCCTCGGTCGAGTAGAGGCTCACGATGAGGAACTCCGAGCCCGGTGGGTGCGGATCGGAGCCCCACTGCACGCCCGTGGTCATGTACGCCGGCAACCCGCTGCTCGGTGCGGCGTTGTGCAGCGTCAGCGACACCGTCGCGATGTCGGCTGCACAGCTCGACCGCCGGTAGACCAGGGTCCGGTGCAAGAAGTAGTCGAGCTTGGTCCCCGAGTCGTTGGTGACCACTGCTTCCTCGAACGGCTCGCTCGTGCGGTGCAACACCCCGCCGAGCGGAGTTCCGGCAAGGATCGCCTCCTCGTCCGGGTGGGCGCTGTAGGCGACGAGGCGACGCTGCCCGGCGGAGGACGCCAGCGCGTGAAGCAGTTTCGTCGTGCTGAGGTTCCGCTCGAGGACGGCCTGCGTCACCGCTTGCCCGGCGGCGACGAAGAACGCCTTCCGAGCTGGTGTGTCGATGTCTTCTTCGCCGGCGTCGAAGCGCTGGTAGACGCCGACGTCGAGAAGCCGGACCAGGTTGTGCCCGGTCAGCCTGGTGCCGTCCGCCATGCGCACCGGACCGATGACGGTGAGGATTCGCGACAGCATGACGGGGTCGACGGCCAGTACGCCGTCGATGTGCAGCCCGAGCCGCTGCGAGACCATCGACGCCCAGATCTGCGCGGCGTCAGGGAAGTGCGGGCTGATGTCCGCGTCCTGGATCGAGTGGTAGGCGTCGTCTCCGCCGTACGCCTTGGCGAACTGCGGACCGAGGTCGACGTCCGCGGTGATGCCGTGGAAGTCCCGGTCGCTGCCGAACCGGCCGAACGTCATCCGTCCGTGGTCGGCGGAGAGCAGGCCGTAGCCGCCGAAGATGCCACCGAGCGCGCGCGCCTCGTTGTCGCCCTCGAACACGACCAGGTAACGCCGCGGCCCGGACTCGCCCAACATCGGCGGGAGCAGTCGCGTGGCGAGGACGGTGTCGCGCAGCGTGCCGTCCAGCGAGGTGAGCTCCCGCAACACCGAGCTGCGGCCCGACGACACCGGGCCGAGCCAGCTGCTCGACGTGCGCGAAATCCGCTCGCGCGCGGCGTCCAGTGACGGCAACGCCCGCGCCAACAGCGGACCGCCTTGCTGGAGGTCGGCGAGATCGATCTGATCAGAGGCGGTACGCAGGCTCTTCGGGCTGAGCGCCTGACCGCCGTCGAGGACCAGCGGCATCGCGGTGTGACTCAGCGAGTGACCGATCGAGGCGATCGTGCGCGTGGTGCGCAGCGGCTCGCCCAGCAGCGGCAGGTGGGCGCCGACCCACCACGCCGGACCCGACGTTCGGTCGACGGCGTGCGCCGCCTTCGACTGCACCTCGGCGAGGTCGTGCTCGGCCGCGCTGCTGCGGCCCGCGATCAGGTCGCTACGCAACTGGCGAATGTCGTGGCGCATGGCCAGCAGGGCCGACCGCGCCTGCCAGCCGGTGACGAAGATCCACACGAAGCCGGCGAGCAGCAGGACAGCGACCGCCACGCCGCCGGCGAGCAGGCCGCGCCGACGGGTCGCCGACCGGGCGGCTGGCTCACCGGAGCCGGCGTGCGTCACGTCTCATCACCTCGGGACAAAGCGTGGGGGTCCGGCACCGAGTCGGTG
>DASZRO010000070.1 GCA_035550055.1 Mycobacteriales bacterium
GGGTCGGACCGCACTTCTTCACGACCGAGGACGAGTGTCGCGGTGTGATCGATGAGATCGAGGCGATTCGCAATGGCGGATGACACGGCAACCGACGTGCCGTCATCCGGAGCCGTCGCGCGCCCGAAACGGATGTCCGCCACGTTGTGGGACATGGTGCGCTCGCTCGGCGTCATGGCCGTCGTCGTGGCGCTCACCCTGATCTTCGTGCCAGGCCTGCTGCACCCGAGCAAGTCGCAGCGCTTCGCCGCTGTCAGCTACTCGGACTACACGGCGGGCTTCAAGCAGGTCACCGGGATCGATGCGCTCGTGCCCACCGGACTCGGCCCAAAGTGGTATGCGAACTCCGCGAACCTGAAGTACGCCGGCAAGCACGCCCACCTGCACATCGGGTGGGTCACGCCGACCAAGGACTACGCCGCGCTCGAAGAGTCAAACAGCCCGGCCAACGCCTTCATCGAGTCGGTGCTCGGCAGTCGTGGTCTGACCGTGACGAGCAAGCACTACATGAACGGCGTCGCGTGGGACCGGCGAGTGTCCGCGAACGGCGAGCGTTCGCTGACCTGCACGGTCGGCAAGGTGACCGTGGTCATCACGGGCAGCGCCAGCGAGACCCAAGACGACATCCTCGCCGCCGCACTCCACGTCGGCCGCGCGGTGTGAGCCTGAGCTACTCCTCGGGCTTCGCGGCGTCGAGTCGCTCGCGGGCGCCGTCGAGGCGTTGCTGGCAGATCTTGGCCAGCGCGTCGCCGCGCTCCCACAGCGCGAGCGACTCCTCGAGCGTCGTACCGCCCGCCTCGAGCTTGCGCACCACCTCGGCCAAGGCGTCGCGGGCCTGTTCGTAGGACAGCTCTGCATCCGTCACGAGTCGCCACCGTCCGCCACGAGGTGAAGTGTGCCTGCTGCCACCCGGGCCTGTAGCCGCTCCCCGTCGGCGACCGTGGCTGCCTCACGTACCACCTCGCCGTCCGATCGCTGGATCACGGCGTAACCGCGGTCGAGGGTGGCCTGCGGTGAGAGCGCGGCCACCTGGGCGGTGAGTCCGGCGAGCTCGCCGGAGCGCAGCGCGAGGCCGGACACCGCGGCACGTGTCGAGCGGGCGCGCAGCTCGTCGACCGCTTGACCCCAGCTCGCGAGGACGCCCCACGGGTCGGCGAGAGCCGGTCGCGCGAGCAGCCCGTCGAGGCGATGCTGCTCGCTGTCGAGCAGATGCGTCACGCACCGGCGAGCGCGCGCGATCGCGCTCCTGATCCGTTCGATCTCCTCGCCGTGGTCCGGCACGACGAGCTTTGCCGCGTCGGTCGGTGTCGACGCCCGCCGGTCCGCGACGTGGTCGAGCAGCGGTACGTCGGTCTCGTGCCCGATCGCCGAGACGATGGGGGTCAGCGCGGCGGCGGCGGCACGGACCAGCGCCTCGTCGGAGAACGGCAACAGGTCCTCCATCGAGCCGCCGCCGCGGGCGATGACGATCACGTCGACCTCCGGATCCCGGTCGAGGCGGGCGATCGCCTCGACGATCTCGGTGACCGCGAACGGACCCTGTACGGCGACCGCTTCGACGCGGAACGCCACGGACGGCCAGCGGCGCTGGGCGTTCTCGACGACGTCGCGCTCGGCCGCGCTGGACCGCCCCGTGATCAGGCCGATCCGGCGTGGCAGGAATGGCAACGGCCGCTTGCGGTCGGCGGCGAACAGGCCCTCCGTGGCGAGCACGGCGCGCAGGGCCTCGATGCGTTCGAGCAGCGCGCCGAGCCCGACCGGCCTGATCTCGGTCGCGGCGAACGTCAACGAGCCGCGCGCCGCCCAGTACTCCGGCCGTCCCCAGACGACGATCCGGGACCCCTCGCGAAGCGGCGGATCCAGCTCGTCGACCAGGCGTGCCTTGCAGCTCACTCGAAGCGACATCTCGACGGCGGTGTCGCGCAACACGAGGAAGCTCGTGGCCTGGCCCGGCCGGCGGGCGACCTCGGTGACCTGTCCTTCGACCCACACCCTGCCGAGGCGCCCGATCCAGTCAGTGAGCGCCTTGGCGACGGTGCGTACGGCGACCGGCGACTCGGCGCTGGATTCGAGCGGCACGACGGTCAACCTACGATGAAGTAGTGACCGAGCACACCGTTCCCCAGGCCGGGAAGCGAGTACTGCTCGCGGCGCCGCGAGGCTACTGCGCCGGAGTGGACCGGGCGGTCCAGACGGTCGAGCGGGCGCTCGAGCAGTACGGCGCGCCGGTCTACGTCCGCAAGCAGATCGTCCACAACTCCCACGTCGTCGCGGGTCTCGAGGCCAAAGGCGCCGTCTTCGTCGACGAGACCGACGAGGTGCCCGAAGGCGCCGTCGTCGTGTTCTCCGCTCACGGTGTCGCCCCGGTGGTCCACGAGGAGGCGACCCGTCGCAACCTGCACACCATCGACGCAACCTGCCCGCTCGTGACCAAGGTCCACGGTGAGGCGCGCCGCTTTGCCCGTGAGGACGTCGACATCCTGTTGATCGGTCATGAGGGGCACGAGGAGGTCATCGGGACGACCGGAGAGGCGCCGGAGCGAACGCATCTGGTGTCGGGACCGGGTGCCGTCGACACGATCGAGGTGCGCGACCCGGAACGGGTGGCCTGGCTGTCACAGACGACGCTGTCGGTCGACGAGACGCTCGAGACGGTCGCTGCGTTGCGCGCTCGGTTCCCCAAGCTGATAGATCCGCCGAGCGACGACATCTGCTACGCGACGCAGAACCGGCAGACCGCGGTCAAGCAGATTGCGCACGACTCCGACCTGGTCCTCGTCGTCGGGTCAACCAACTCGTCGAACTCGGTGCGGCTCGTCGAGGTGGCCCTCGATGCCGGCGCCGGCTCGTCGTACCTCGTCGACGACGTGACCCACATCGACCCGGCCTGGCTCGACGGGGTGACGACGGTCGGCGTGACCAGTGGCGCGTCGGTGCCCGAGGCGCTTGTCGCGGATGTGCTCGCATGGCTGGCCGATCGTGGCTACGGGGAGGTCGCAGAGGTCACCGCCGCCGAGGAGCGGTTGGTGTTCGCGCTGCCTCGTGAGCTGCGCCACACCGCACCGGCGACCGGGACGGCCACTACGGCGTGAAGCCGGTGCCGAGCGGCTGGGTGTAGCCCAGCATGCTGAAGCCGCCGGCCGACATGCAGACGTGCCAGCCGCCGGGCACCTCGTGGACGACGACGACGGTGAACGCGCTCG
>DASZRO010000071.1 GCA_035550055.1 Mycobacteriales bacterium
GTCGCGAGCGGCGATCCGGGCGGCGGCTGGCAAGGCGGAGGAGGAGCGCGGTAGCAGCGCTACCGCCGACGACGACAACGCGGTCCAGCCGTCGATCCGGGCGACGCGCAGCAGGACATGCATTGATCAGTGATTCCCTAGTAGGCGGTCACCGGCTGACTCGTGCGCGACGCATAGCATTTGGTCGGCTGGCGCCCGGACGCCGGAATCACACCACTACTCGTCGAATGCGGGGCAACGTTGCCGAACGCCAAGCGAAGCGAGTCAGATGCTCCGCTGCGACGGCTGACGATCGTCCTTCCCGCGCTCAACGAGGAAGCCAACATCGAAGCCGCCGTGCAGCGCGCGACCGAGGTCGCGTCACGGCACTGTGACGACCACGAGGTGATCGTGGTCGACGACGGGTCGACCGACAGCACCGCTGCGCTCGTCGAGCGCATGGCGGCCACCGACCCCCGGATCCGGCTCATCAAGCACGAGGTAAACCAGGGCTACGGCGGGGCGCTCAAGAGCGGCTTTCTCGCCGCCAGCATGGACCTCGTCTTCTTCACCGACTCCGACAACCAGTTCGATCTCGACGAGCTGGCCGTGTTCATCGACCTGATTCAAAGCGTCGACGTCGTGGCCGGCTACCGCATCAAGCGCCGGGATCCGTTCTTCCGCCGGCTCAACGCCCGGGCCTGGAACTACCTGGTGCGCGCCCTGTTCTACGTACCGGTGCGGGACATCGACTGCGCGTTCAAGCTCTTCCGCCGGGAGGTGTTCACCGGCCTCGAGCTCAACAGCGTCGGCGCGATGGTCAACACCGAGCTGATGGTCAAGCTCGGCCGCTCCGGCTATCGAGTGGTCGAAGTGGGGGTCCAGCACTTCCCGCGCACCGCGGGAAAGCCGCAGGGAGCCGACATCAAGGTGATCTTCCGGGCGTTCAGCGAGCTTCGGCGGATGCACAACTACCTGTCGACGATGGAGCTGTCGCACCTTCCGGCTGCCGGCCGGGTCGGCCAGACGTCCAGGTGACGCCCGTCGTCATCGTCGGCGGCGGCATCGCCGGCGCCGCCGCAGCACTTCGGCTTTCCGACGCCGGCCGCGAGGTCGTGCTGTTCGAGGCGGGCGAACGACTCGGCGGGCTCGTCGTCTCCTTCGAGATCGGCGGCACTCCGCTGGAGTGCTTCTACCACCACATCTTCCCGCACGAGTCCCACATCCGTGCGCTGATCGACGAGCTCGGCCTCGGCGCGAAGCTCGAGTGGCTGCCCAGCTCCATGGGCGTGCTGACCGGAGGCAAGCTCTGGCCGTTCACCACCCCTCTCGACATCCTCCGGTTCGGGCCGATGACCTTCCCGGAACGACTGCGGATGGGCATCGGTGGCCTGCGGCTGCAGCGCTGGAAGGACTGGCAGAGCCTCGACACGGTTCCGGCGCGGCAGTGGCTCACCCGGGCCACCGGCCCGGCCGCGGTGCGCGAGCTCTGGGACCCCCTGCTGCGCGCGAAGTTCGGCGCCGCCGCGCCGGAGGTGCCGGCCGCCTGGATGTGGGGTCGCTTCGAGCAGCGACGCGGCGCCCGCAAAGGCAGCGGCGAGAAGCTCGGCTACCTGCGCGGCGGGTTCCGCCAGCTCTTCGACGCGCTCGCGGTGCGCCTCGAGGCGCAGGGCGTGCAGATCCGTACGGCGAGCCGGGTCGCCTCGATCGAGACCGCCGGCGGGCGGGTGAGTGGCGTCGTCGGTGACGGCGGTGACGTGGAGACCGACACCGTCCTCTACACCGGTGCGCTTCCGGGGATCTCCCGGCTGGTGCCGGCCGAACACGCCGACCCGAAATGGGCCGAGGCCGAAGGCATGGGGGTCGTGTGCTCCGTCATCGAGACCGCCCGGCCGATCAGCGACACCTACTGGACCAACGTCTGCGACCCGGCGCTGGGCATCGGCGCGATCATCGAGCACACCAACCTGGTGCCCGCCTCGGACTACGGCGGCCGCCACGTCACCTACTTGGGCCGCTACTTCACCGCCACGGAACGAGACATCGCCGCCACTGACGCCGCGGCGCTGACCGACCAGTGGCTGGACAACCTCGAAGCGGCGCACCCCGGGTTCGACCGCTCGATCGTCACCGCCGTCCACCCGTTCAAGACGCCGTACGCCGCACCCCTGGTCACCCTGGGCTACAGCCGGCGGATCCCGGCGCTGCGAGCTCCGCTCGCCGGGCTCTACGTCGCCACCACCGCGCAGATCTACCCCGCCGACCGCGGCATGAGCGAGGGCATCCGGCTCGGTGGTGACGCCGCCACGGCGATCCTCGGCGACACGGGCAGGCCATGACCGGCTGGGTGTGCCCGGTCTGCGGCAGCCGCCGCTCCCGGACGCTCTGGCGCGTCGGCGGCGACGCAACCGAGAACGGCGTCGACCCGCACCTGTTCCGGCCGAGTGCGGATCGCTACGGCGAGACGGTCGGCACGGTCCTTCGCTGTCTGGACTGCGGGCACGCCTCGCTCGCCGAGACGCCGAGCGATGAGGTCCTCGCCGCTGCCTACGGTGACGCCGCCGACCCGGTCTCCCTCGACGAGGAAGCCGGCCAGCTCGAGACCGCCAGGCGTTCGCTGACCCGCATCGAGGCGGTGGTCGCCGCGGGACCCCTCGTCGACATCGGCTGCTGGACCGGCTCGTTCGTCGCGGCGGCCGGGCAGCGGGGCTGGCAGGCCAGCGGCATCGAGCCGTCCACCTGGGCGGTCGCCCGGGCGCAGGAGCGCGGACTCGACGTCCGGCTCGGCGATCTGGACAGCTCCGGCGTCGAGCCCGGGTCGATGCGCTGCGTCGTGATGTGCGACGTCATCGAGCACCTTCTCGACGTGTCGCACGCCGTCGCAGTCGTCGCCGAGATGCTCGAGCCCGGCGGAGCTCTCTACCTGACGACCCCCGACGCCGGCGGCGGCTGCGCCCGGCTGATGCGCAGCCGGTGGTGGTCGATCCTGCCCATGCACGTGCAGTACTTCACCGCCGGCTCGATGCGTCGGCTGCTCGAACGCCACGGACTGACCGTCGTGGACCAAGCCAGCCACCCCAAAGTGTTCACCGCGGCGTACTACGCCGAGCGGCTCGGTGGCTACTCGCCGTCACTTGCGCGTGCTGGCGTCGGACTGACCCGCCGGCTCGGCGTGGCCGACCGCCTGGTTGCGCCCGACTTCCGCGATCGCATGCAGGTCGTCGCGGTCAAGAGCCGATAGCCGGTAGCCCCCCGTCTATCGTGGGTGGTCAAGGGGGTCGTCTGCGAGGTGCGTATCAAAGGGAGACGCGTGGCGAAGCACCGAAACGCCGACTGGCAAATCGACCTTCGGCCAGTCACCCTTGCCCCGAAGTCCGAATCGCCGCGACGTGCCGGCGAGAACGGCCAGGCGCCGCACGCTGACCACGCCACGTCAACCGACGCCGCGCTGCTCAACACCCTCACCGCGGTCACCGCGGCCGTGACCGAGCTCAGCCGCGCCGTCGAGGTCATGGGCAAGCGCCTCGACGGCCTGGAAAGCGCAACGGCTGCGCAAGCGGCGACCACCCAGGCACTGGCCGGCCAGCTGCTCACCCAAGCGGCGGCGGCCGCGAGCAGTGCCGCGGCGCCGGCCACCGCGCCACCATCCGCCGCGCCGACCGCGGCGCCACCGGCCGACAAACCCGCCCGCCCGGTACGCCCGACCACTCGCGCGCTGCGCGGGTCGACCACCGCGCCGCTGGAACGCCGCACCCGTCGGGCCGCACCGCCAGCAGAGGCCACGCCGGCCTCGGACGAGACGCCGGAACCCAGCCCCGGCGCGTGACCAACCGCCGGCCGCAAGTTCTCTGGATCACCCCGCAGCCGCCCGACCTGATCTCCGGGGGCGGATCGATCCGCCAGGCGCACTTCCTGACCGCGCTGACCCGCCACGCCGACGTCGACCTGCTGGTCGGCGGTTCGCAGCCGCTGACCGACGACACGCTGCGTGACGCCTGCCGGTCGGTGACCGAGCACATCGTCCCGCCCGACTTCGGCGGCGGCCCGATCGGCTCCCGGATCGGGCATCTTCGCTCCGCCCTCGGCCCGGAGGGGCCTCGCGAGGTCTTCGTCGACCGCAAGGCCGCCCAGCGCCTCGCCGCCGACCTCGCCGAACGCGACGCGGCCCAGACCTACGACGCCGTGGTCGTGCAGCACGCCGCGTTCTGCCGGCTCCTGCCGGCGCGCCGGCGCGGCCGATGGATCTGCGAGCTCGACCGGCTCGCGTCGATCGACATGCGCCAGCTCCGCGAGATCACGACGACACCGCACACCCGGTGGCTGCACGCGCGGGAGGAGCAGGCGGCCCGCCGCCTCGAGCGCTGGATCGTCGCCAGCTACGACGCCGTGATCGGGGTGTCGGAGGAGGACCTCGCTGAGCTGCCCGGTCACCAGATCGTCATCCCGAACGGAGTGGACACCACCGCCTTCGCACCGTCTCCGCTTCCGGGCGCGCCTCGCGTCGTCATGACCGGCTACCTCGGCACCCTCCCCAACATCACCGGCGCGGTCTGGCTGTGCCGCGAGATCCTGCCGGCGATCCGGCGGGAGGTTCCTGACGTCTGCGTCGACCTGGTCGGCGGGGCTCCGTCCGCCGAGGTCCGCGCGCTGGGAGACCTGCCGGGCGTCACCGTCCACGCCGACGTCCCGGAGATCGCGCCGTACCTTCGGGCGGCTCGGGTCGCGGTCGTCCCACTGGTCATGGGCAGCGGGACCCGGCTGAAGGCGCTCGAGGCGTTCGCGGCCGGCCGACCGGTGGTGGGGACGAGCATCGGCCTGATCGGGCTGGGCGTCGTCAACGGCGTGAGCGCGATCGTCGCCGACGAGCCCGCCGACTTCGCCTCCGGTGTCGTGGCGTTGCTGCGTGACGCGCAACGCAGCGAAACGCTCGTCGCCAATGCGGCACAGATCGCCGCGGCCCACGACTGGAACGCCTTGGCCGACCGCTACGTCGACGCCGTGCTCGGCGGCTGAGCCACGTCGGTCCCGGTGCGTCGCCATTCGTGCCACGCCCGGTAGTAGGACCGGTGGTAGGCCGCCAGCCGGGCCACCTCGAGCACCCGAACCCGCCGGCTCCCGCGCGGCCGGAACACCACTGCTGCCGCCCCACGACCGATCGCCCCGACCTGCGCCTTGGGCGACGCCGGCGGCTCGGGGGCCCCGCGCTGCGGGTGGCGCAGCGCCAGCTCCAGGTGCCCGAACGCGAAGCGGTGCCACTGCCGCACGACGTCGCGCCACGCGTCGCGCGGCGTCATCTGCATCGTGGCGCCGTACGCCGGCGCGAGGCGGCCGATGCCCTGCTCCTGGATCCGCCAGCACAGATCGATGTCACCGCCGCTGCGGATCGGGGCGAAGCCGTCGACCGCCTCGAGCGCGCTGCGGCGCACCGCCATCGCCGCCGTCGTAGCGGCCGGCAGGTAGTACGGATCCTCGAAGTGCACCGCCAGCCGCATCGCCTGTTGGCCGGCCGCCCACTTCATCGCGGTGGTCGGCCCGGTGACCGTCACGACGTCCCCGCCGACGATCGCCACCTCGGGGTCTGCGAACGGCTCGACCATCGCGGCGAGCCAGCCGGCGTCCGGTCGGCAGCGCATGTCGGTGAACACCAAGAGCTCGGCGTCGACGGCACGCCATCCGGTGTTGCGCGCGACGTAAGGACCAGCCGGCGTCGTCAGCGAGATCACCGTTGCGCCGGCCGAGCGCGCCACCTCCGCGGTGGCATCCGTCGACGCGTCGTCGACGACGACGACCTCAGCACCGAGCGGCTCGGCTTGCTCGACGACGCCGGCGAGGCACTCGGCGAGCAGACCGGCGCCGTCGCGCACCGGGATCACGATCGCAACGCTCACCGGGCATCCCGGCACGTGCCGACCTCCGGGCGCAGCGAAGACCCCGTGACACGATGACGCCGTGGTAGCTCTCGGAATCGACGGCTACTCATTGAGCGAGGGGTCCGAGGTGCGCGGGATCGGCACCTTCCTGCGACATCTGATCGCGGGGCTGGCCGGCCACCAGGACTTCGACGTCAGCGTGTTCGCGACGAAAGACGTGGAGCTTCCCGCCGGCGCGAAACGCGTGGTCATGGGGCCGCCTGGACATCATCGGATCCGCAGCCTCCGACACGACGCACGATTGCCCACGCTCATCCGGCGCAGCCGCTGCGAAGTGTTCCACAGTCCGGCGCTCTCCCCGCCGCCGCGAAGCCCGGTTCCCTGGGCGCAGACGCTGCACGACCTGACCCCGCTGGTGTTCGACGACCCCCGCCTGGCCGGGGAGCGCAAGCGGTGGCTGCGACTGGCCTCCCGGGTGAGAGCCGCCGACGCGGTGATCTGCGTCTCGCACTCCTCCGCCCGGCAGGGAATCGAGCTGCTCGGCCTCGATCCCCGGCGGGTGCGCGTCATCCCGCACGGCGTCAGCACGGCGTTCTCACCGGGCCGGCCGGCCAGGCCACCCGAGACGCCGTACCTGCTGATGGTCGCGACGTGGGGACCACACAAGGGGTTCCGCGAAGCGATCGCGGCGCTCGACGCCGTCGCCGCCGACGGCCTGCCGCACCGCCTGCTGATCGCCGGAGCGCAGACCGACCAGACCCGGCAGCGCATCGCCGAGAACGTCCGCTCCTCGCGGTTTCCGGAGCGGGTAGTGGTGCTGGACCACCTGCCGGACCTCGTCGACGTCTATCGCGGCGCGGACCTGGTCCTGGTCCCGAGCCACGCGGAGGGATTCGGCCTGCCGGCCTTGGAGGCGATGGCGTGCGGTGTGCCCGTGCTCGCCGCCGACGCCACCTCCCTGCCCGAGGTGGTCGGCGATGCCGGGGTCCTCGTGCCGGTCGGTGACGCGGCAATGTGGGGTGACGCCGCCGTGCGGCTGCTCGGCGACGCGCCGCGCCGCGCCGAGCTCGGCCGGCGCGGGGCGGCACGTGCGGCCGACTTCACATGGGAACGCGCGGTTGCGGCGTACGCCGAGGTGCTCGCCGCGCTGCGTTGATTCACCGAGTCGCTGACTCACCAAGTCAGCGCGGCCAGCTCAGCACTGGGATCGGACGCCTCGGCGTCATCCTCGGCGGCCCCGACACTGTCGGCCAACGGATCAGGCCGGCTCAGCGCGACGCCCGCAAGCGTCCAGAACATCATCGAGGTGGGCAGCTCGAACCACACCTGCAGGAAGAAGCCGCCGAGCAGCAGGGCGACCCCGGCCAGGAACAGCCCGCCGGCCAGCTCGGCGTGGGCGTCGCTCAACCTGGACCGCGCCAGCAGCTGGAGCAGCAGCACGACCAGCAGCAGGAGCGACAAGACGCCGCCGGCGAGGCCGAGCTCCTCCGCGGTCTCCAGGTAGGAGTCCTCGGCGGTGGTCGAGATGGCGGTGTTGTACCGGGCGCCGGTGGATGAGTTTGCGCCCAGCCCTCTGCCGATCGGATGCAGGAGCACGTCGTGGAGGGCACCGCGCGAGGCGGTGACGTGGTCCTGCGACTCGGCGTCGCGCGTGGATCCGCTGAAGATGCCGGTGAATCGGTCCCGAAGCGAAGAGTGCAGCGCCGGCGGCACCATCAGCGCAGCGGCGATGCCGACAACGAGGACGAGCCGGAACCTGCCCGGCGAGTACCTGCTGCCCAGCGCCACTGCCGCGGCGATCGCCAGGCCGGCACCGAGGGTGGCGGAGCGGGTCTCGGACAGGATCACGGCCGCGCCGCTGGCGCCCGCGGCGACCAGCGGGATGTAGCCGAGCCGCTCAGCGCTGAGCCGCTCCAGGGCGAGGCCGAGCCCGACCAGGCTGAAGAAGCCGAGCGTCAGCGGGTCATTGAAGAGGCTGCCACTGCGTACGACGGTGGCCGTGCCGACCGTCGTCGACGCGAGGACGTTGGTGGTCGATGCCGCAACACCGGTGATCGCCGTGGTGTAGGCGGGCAGATCGATGGTGTTCGCCAGGAAGTTGTTGAAGCCGTGGTGGTCGGAGGCCTCCCAGATCGCGAAGCCGCCGATGACGATGCCGACGACCATCGCGACGTTGCGGAGGTTGCGAAGGAACTTCGCGTCGAAGGTCAGCTGCCGCAGCGCGAGGAAGACGACGATGTAGATGGCTTCCAGCCGCCAGGCGTTCAGTCGGGTGCTGAAGTTCAGCCCGCCGAGCACGCCCGAGAAGATCGACGGCAAGATGAAGTAGAACAACGACAGCCCGATGAAGGCGATCGCGATCCGATCCACCCACTCGAGCTTTCTGGGACCTCGCCACCACTCGCGGACCGCGACGATGACCAGCGATATCTCCCAGAACTCCTTCATGTACCCGAAGCCGCGGACCACGGGCAGTGGGGCGCCCAGGTGGAACAGGTAAGCGAGCACCACCTTCTGGATCGGCACCCAGATCACGATGCCGATCACCGAGATCCTGGGCTGGCGAACCGACAGCCAGATGAAGCCGAACAGCACCAGGCTCGCAATCGCGCTGACCCCGGCAGCCTTGCCGCGGATCATCGTCTGGTACAGGCCGACGGCGAAGCTGATCGAGATCAGCTTGGACCAGAAGGCCGGGCGGCCCCCTCGCAGTCTCGGCGTGTCCCTGCGCCAGTCGCGCTGGCGACGGCCGAACCCACGGCGCCCGGCTGGTCGCGCCAGCACTGTCACGCACATGAGCGTAGAGCGCTTCGCCACAGACGCCACTGCGGTGCCGATCTCGGCTCGTCGATCGGGCGAGCCGTCGCGAGGCGGCAGCCCATGAGCGGCGATGAGGCGAACCCGATGGCCTGGGCGTTAGCCTCGTCCCGTGGACCTCGTTCAGTTCTTCGCCATGGTGCGCCGACGCCGGTTCTCGATCGTGGTCTGCCTGCTCGGTGGCCTCGCCGGCGGGTACTGGTTCGGCTACCACGGGGACCCGGTCTACCGCGCGACCTCGCGCGCCATCGTCGGCGTCTCGGAGGCCCGCGGGCTCGGCGAGCAGATCGCGAGCGCCGAGCTCACCAACAACCAGATTGCGACGTACGCGAGCGTTGCGTCCTCCCGCTCCGTCGCGCAGCGGGTCATCGACGACCTGTCGCTGACGATCCCGGTCGACGCGCTGCAGAAGGACATCAGCGCGGTGGTGGAGACGAACACCCAGATCGTCGACATCACCGCGATCGCAAGCACCGCGGCCAGCGCCCAGCAGATCGCCGACGCGGCGGTTCCGGCGCTCGCGGCCGAGCTGGTCGTCCTGCAGCCGGATCAACCGCTGCGGATCAACGCCGTCCTGCTCGACGACGCGCCGCTGCCGAAACACCCGTCGTCCCCGAACCCGCCGCTCGACATCACCATCGGCGTCATCCTCGGCCTGCTCGGCGGCCTGGGACTCGCCGGCACCATCGAAGCTCTCGACCGCACCGTGAAGAACAGCGCGCACGGCGACGTGCTCTTCCGAGCGCCGCTGCTGGCCGCCGTCCCGCAGCGCCGCGGTCCGATGGTCGTGGTCAGTCCGGGCGCGGACCGTCCGGAGAGCGAGCCGTACCGGACGCTGCGCACCGCGATCCGGTTCCTGCGTCCGGACCGGCCGATCAAGACGTTGCTGGTGACCAGCGCCGGGCCGGGGGACGGCAAGACGACGACCGCCGCCAACCTCGCGACCGCGATCGCACTGTCGGGCGAGCGGGTGGTCGTGCTCGATGCCGACCTGCGCCGCGCTGGCTTGGCGCGAGCGTTCGGGCTCGAGCCTTCGGTGGGCCTGACCTCACTGGTGCTCGGGACCAGCTCGCTGACCGACGCGTTGCAGCATCGCGACCGCAACCTCGACGTGCTGGCCAGCGGCCCGCTGCCGCCGAACCCGTCCGAGATCGTCAGCTCCCAGTTGTTCAACCAGGTGCTGCAGTCGCTCGCGGAGATCGCCGACATCGTGATCATCGACGCGCCGCCGCTACTGCCCGTCACGGACGCGCTGGCGATGGCCGCGCAGGTCGACGGTGTCCTCCTCGTCGCCCGCCACGGTTCGACGCTGCGCTCTGCCGCGGGTGAGGCGCGAAGCAAGCTCGACGGCATCGGCGCCAACGTCGTCGGTTACGTCCTCAACGCGGTTCCGGCGCGCGAGGCACAGACCTACTACACCGAGTACTACTACCGGCCGCAGGGCCGCGCCGGCGTCGGTCTGCGTGCCAATCCGGACACGAACCCGGCGGGCGTCGGTCGCCGGTAGGTCGCCGGCCGATTCCGGCGCGGGCACACGATGCGAATCGCGCTGACCCACGTCTACTGCTGGCCGGAGGTACGCCGAGGCGCCGAGCGCTACACGCATGAGCTCGCCGCAGGGTTGCGGCGGGCCGGCCACGACGTGCAGATCCTCAGCACCGCCACCTCGCCGGGGCGCGACGAGGTGCTCGGTGTGCCGGTGCGCCGTTGCCGGCAACGCCGTCAGCTGCGCCGGTGGTACGGCGCGAGCGCGGAGATGGTCGCCTTCGGCGCCGACGCGTTCGCCCGGCTCGCGGCTCGCCGCCTCGACGTGTGGCACGCGATGTCCGTGGGAGACGGCGCCGCCGCGGCCTTCGCCGGCAAGCTGCGCCCGGGGCTGCGATCGATCTACACCGAAGTCGGCTTCCCCGCGAAGCAGTCGATCGACCACCGCCCGGAACGGCGCCTCTACGAATACGTCGTTGCCAACATCGACGAGTTCGTGAGCCTCTCCCCGCCGGCCGGTGAGTTGCTCGAGCAGGGGTACGGCCGGCGCGGTGAAGTGGTGCCCGGCGGTGTCGACCTCCAGACGTTCGGCCGGGTCGCCGAGCGGCACCCGACCCCGGTGCTGTTGTTCCCCGCGTCGCTGTCGGAGCCTCGGAAGAACGTCGGCCTCGTCCTGGAGGCAGCGGCCGAGCTCGTCCAGCGAGGTCACCGACTCGAAGTGTGGCTCGTGGGGCCGGGTGAGCTCCCCGACGACCTCTCCGAACAAGCCCGCGCCGGGCTGGAGCTCGTGACCACGAGATACACCGCGCGTCCGGACGAGCTTCCTTCGCTCTACTCACAGGCGTGGGTCACGGTGCTGCCCTCCACCGCGGAGGTGTTCGGCCTCGTGGTTCTGGAGTCACTCGCCTGCGGCACCCCTGCCGTCGTCCTCGACGACGGCCTGGGACCGGCCGGCATCGTCACCGACGGCGTCGGCGCGAAGTGCCAGCCGGACGCTGCCGACGTAGCCCGAGGTTGTGAGCGCGCTCTCGACATCGCAGCCGCGCCGGACGGTGCGCAGCGCTGCCGTGATCGGGCGAGCGACTTCGACTGGGACGGCGTCGTCGTGCCGCGTCTCGTCGCCCTGTATGAAGCGGCTGCGCGTCGATGACCCAGCCGCCGCAGCCGTACTCGCTCACCGTGGCCGTCGTCGTGAAGGACCGCAAGGACTGGATGTCCCGTTGCCTCGACGCCATCGACGAGCAGACCGGAGCGTCCTTCGACATCGTCGTGGTCGACAACGGTTCGGTGGACGGGACCTACGAGATGCTGCTCGACCGCAGGTCTCGCTGCCGGCACAACCTCACGGTCCTGCGCGACGACGGCACGCTGGGGCAGATCCGCAACACCGCGCTCGCCGCGGCGACCGGCGAGGTCGTCGCCTTCACCGATTCCGACTGCGTCCCGCGACCCGGCTGGCTGGCCGCCGGGCTCGCCGGGTTCGCAACCGGCGTCGCCGCGGTCCAGGGTCGCACCGTCCCGATGCGTGAGGCGCATCCGTGGGAAGCGACGATCCAGATCGAGTCCTTCGACCACCGCTACGAGACGTGCAACCTCTTCTACGACCGCAGCGCTTTGCTCGAGCTCGGCGGGTTCGGCGAGACGATGCCGCAGTTCGGCGAGGACATGGTCGCCGGCTGGCGGCTGCGCCAGGCCGGTTGGTCGGCGGTCTGGGCGGGCGACGCAGTGGTCGAGCACGAGGTGACCTTCCCGGGGCTGCGCTGGTGGCTGCGACGCGGCCTCCAGTACCACTGCTGGCCCCGGCTGATCCGCGAGTTCCCGGACGCGCGCCACCATCTCTACGGCCGCTACTTCCTCAACGGACGGCAGGTCCTCGTCGTAGCCGCGGCGGCGGGCGTGGTCTGCTCGGCGGTGTTGCCGAGCCCGTATCCGCTCCTCGGCGTACTGCCGCTGTTGTGGCGATGGCGGCCGGTCGCGTTCAGCCGGCGCGGGCTGCGCAACAGCTGCTACGGGATCCTGTTCGACCTCGCGGCGTTCGCCGGCCTGCTGCGCGGGTCGGTCGCGACCGGCCGCCTGGTCCTCTGAGTCGCGCGTGTCGGTTCGGTAGCGTCACACCCGAGATGAAGGGAATCCTGCTCGCGGGTGGCACGGGCTCGCGCCTGTGGCCCATCACGCGGGCAGTGTCCAAGCAGCTCGTGCCGGTCTACGACAAGCCGCTCATCTACTACCCGCTGTGCACGCTGATGCTGGCCGGGATCAGGGACATCCTCGTGATCACGACGCCGCAGGACGCCGACCAGTTCCGGCGCCTGCTCGGCGACGGCAGCGACCTCGGGCTGCGACTGGAGTTCGCGGTGCAGCCGAAGCCCGAAGGTCTGGCGCAGGCGTTCCTGATCGGCGCGGACTTCGTCGGCGGCGAACCGGTCGCGCTCGTGCTCGGCGACAACATCTTCCACGGCGCCGGCCTCGGCACCGAGCTGTCGCAGCTCGACGTCGACGGCGGCCACATCTTCGCCTACCAGGTCGCGCGGCCGAGCGACTACGGCGTCGTCGAGCTGGACGCCGACGGCCGACCGGTGAGCATCGAGGAGAAGCCGGTGGCGCCGCGCGGCAGCCACGCGGTGCCGGGCCTGTACTTCTACTCGCCGGACGTGGTGGACATCGCCCGCACGCTGCGGCCGAGCGAGCGCGGTGAACTGGAGATCACCGCGATCAACGACGAGTACCTGCGCCAGGGCCGCCTCACGGTCACCGTGCTCGCCCGCGGCACCGCCTGGCTCGACACCGGAACGTTCGCGAGCCTGGTGCAGGCGTCCGAGTTCGTGCGGGTGATCGAGGAGCGCCAGGGCCTGAAGGTCGGCTGCCCCGAAGAGGCGGCGTGGCGCAACGGCTGGATCACCGATGACGACCTGCGCGCCCACGCGGAGCAGCTGCGCAAGAGCGGGTACGGCGAGTACCTGCTGACCCTGCTCGACCGGGCCGGCTGAGGGATCGTGGACGTCGAGGCGCTCGACGTGCCGGACGCGTGGGTCTGCCGCCCAACGGTCCACGCCGACTCGCGCGGGGACTTCCTGGAATGGTTTCGCGCCGACCTGCTGCGCGCCGCGACCGGGCGTCGCTTCGAGGTGATGCAGGCGAACCATTCGCGTTCCCGCGCCGGCGTGCTGCGAGGCGTCCACTTCGCCGACGTCGATCCCGGCCAAGCCAAGCTGGTCTACTGCCCGCAGGGCGCCGTCCTCGACGTCGTCGTCGACGTCCGCGTGGGCTCGCCGACGTTCGGCCGGCACGCGGCGGTGCTGCTCGACGAGACCGAGCGTCGCGCGGTGTTCATCTCCGAAGGCCTCGGACACGCCTTCTACGCGCTCCAGGACAACTCGTCGGTCTGCTACCTGATGACGTCGGTCTATGACCCCACCGCCGAGCACGCCGTCTCGCCGGTCGACCCGGCGCTCGCGCTGCCGCTGCCGACCGAGCACCCGCTCGTCGTCTCGGACCGCGACGCACAAGCGCCGACCCTCGCCGAGGCCGAGGCGGCCGGGACGCTCCCGACCTACGAGGCCTGCCGGGCGCGCTACGCCGAGCTCAGCGATGGCTGAGCCGAGCCGGCTTGCGATCGTTCACGAGTGGGTCGACGATCGCGCCGGCTCGGTGAAGGTCTTCAAGGAGCTGGCCGAGACGTTCCCCAGCGCCGACCTGTATGCGCTGAGCCGGGATCCGCAGACCACCGTGTCGTTCGGCAAGCGTGAGCTCCACACCAGCCCACTCGACCGCCCGTTGCTGCGCGAGCTCAGAGGCCCGACCCTGCCGCTCATGCCGCTCGCCTGGCGAGCCTTGGGGCGCGGCACGCACGACAGCGTCATCACCTCGCATCACGCGTTCGCCCACACCAACCGGCTGGCTCGCCGCGCGCACCTGGTCTACGTCCACGCCCCCGCCCGCTACCTCTGGACCCCCGAGATCGACGGGCGCGGCGCGAACCCGGCGCTGGCGCCGGTGCGCGACGCCCTCAAGCGGATCGACCGCCGGGCGGCCAAGCGGGTCACGTCGTACGCCGCGAACAGCTCGGAGGTCGCCTCGCGGATCGAACGGTTCTGGGGGCGCGAGGCGCGGGTGATCCATCCGCCGGTGCAGGTCGAGTTCTTCGCCGAACCGGCCGCCACCCAGCCGACGCGGGACTACCTGCTCGGGGTCGGTCGGTGGGTGCCCTACAAGAACCTGCCGCTGGTCATCGAGACCGCCGATCGGGCCAGGCTCCCCGTCAAGATCGCCGGTGACGGCCCCGACCGGGAGCGGATCGTCGCAGCCGCCCAGCGCGCCTCGGTTCCCGTCGAGCTGGTCGACGCGCCGAGCGACGAAGCGCTGCGCGAGCTGTATCGCAATGCGGCGGCGCTGGTGTTCCCCACGATCGAGGACTTCGGCATCGTCCCGGTCGAGGCGCAGGCCGCCGGGACCCCGGTCGTGACGATCGGGACCGCCGGCGTCCTCGACACCGTCGTCGCCGGCCGCACCGGCGTGTTCGCGGACTCACTCGCCCCCGGTGCGCTTGCCGAGGCGGTCGCCGCGGCGGCCCGGCTGAGCCCGTCGGACTGTCGCGCCAACGCCGAACGGTTCTCGGCGTCGTCGTTCCGGGCCCAGATCCGGGCGTGGGCGGCCGAGTTCGGGATCGGCGAGGCTTCCTAGCGCCGATCCTGGTTGCGCCCGGTCAGCGCCTCGAGCACCATCGCGAAGAAGTAGCGCGGCCTGATGCCCATCGCCCACAGCCTGCGCAGCAGCCGCAGGTTCACCTTCAGCGCCTGCGGCGAGCGCACCAGCATCGCGCGCATCGCGTCGTGCACGCAGTGAACGGCCGCCGCCGCGACGCAGCGAGCCCGTTCGTCGGCCGACAGGCCGCCGGAGTCGGCGTGGTCCTCGATGAGCCGCACCCGTTCGATCGACGTCGTACCGGACCGGATGTTGCGGTGCGTCTGTGACGTCTCGTGCCGGCGGAAGCGCGCCAGCGGGCGGGCCAGGTAGCTGAGATCGCCTTCGGCACTCAGCCGCAGCGCGAAGTCCACGTCGACGGCGTGCTCGTAGCGCGAGCTGAACCCGCCGATCGCCTCGTAGGCGGACCGCCGGAACATCACCGTCGACGGCTCGCCGAACACGTTGCCGTTGCGCAACGACAGCAGCGTCAGGGTGTGCCGGTCGAGCCGGTAGCGCTCGCTCGTCCGGTAGATCCGGGTCCGGTCGTTGACCCGGACCCCGCGGTCGGTCGGCCGCCCGGCCGCATCGACGAAGCTTCGCTCCGAACCGGTCGCGACGAGTGCAGGGTCGGCCGCGAGCTCCGTCAGATGCACCTCCAACGCCTCGTCGGCGAGCTCGTCGTCCTGACCGGTGAGCACGACGTAGGGCGCACTCCCCAGACCGACCGCGCAGTTCCAGTTGTGGACCATGCCCTGACCGGGCGGCTCGCGGTGGACCCGCAGGCTCAGCTGCGTCTTGTACGCCGCCACGATCGGGTCGAGCGCCGGCCGCTCACTGTCGTCGGAGATGAGGACGTCGAAGTCGCGGTGGGTCTGCCGGCACAGCGAGTCGAGCAGCGCCTTCAGGTAAGCCGGATCTGGGTCGTGAACGGGAATGCAGACGTCGACGCGGCCTAGAGCGTCTCGAGCGTCCATCTGCCGTCTGAGGCCAGCAGCGCGTCCGCCGACGTGACGTTGGGCCGCGGCTGCGTCGTCCGCGTCTCGTGCCGGGGCTCAGGCGCCCAGTCTTCGGTGGTCCAGCTCAGGCGGCTCTCCGCCGCGAGGACGAGGTCGCTGTCCTCGGCGACCGCGCGCAGCTCCTCGGTGCTCATCAGACCCGGGCCGAGCAGCCACTGCGGGACGTCGACGATCTCGATCGGGGTTGCCCGGCCGAGCATCCACCCGACGGTCCGGACGATGATCCAGATGTCCAGCCGGGTCGAGGCGTGCTGGAGGTAGAACAGGTCGAAGCGCGGTGAGCTGGTCGCGGTGTCGGTCGAGGCCACGCTCAGCTGCCACATGCCCGAGCAGCCGGGGCGCACGCTGCGCCGGGCCCGCTCGTAGTCGGCCGCCATCGGCTCGACCTCGGTCGACATCGCCGGCCGGGGACCGACCAGGCTCATCGAACCCGTCACGACGGAGAAGATCTGCGGCAGCTCGTCCAGATGGGTGTTGCGGAGCACCCGGCACAGCCAGGGCAGCCGCATCGTCGCGATGTTGAGGGTGTGCTTGTCCATGTACCGCGGCGTGGAGGGCGCCAACGTCCGCAGCTTCACCACGGTGACCTCGCCATCGCGCCAGCCCGACCGGGTCTGCACGAAGAACGGCCAGGCGCGCAGCGAGACGGCCACCCCGATCGCCAGCAGCACGATCACGGGCAGCGCGAACAGGCTCAGCACCGTGCCGACGACCAGGTCCAGCGCGCGCTTGCGGAACGCGACCCGCCGGTAGGCACGCGAGGTCGACGCCTGCTCGGCAGCCACCCTCACGAAGAGATCACCAACCAGTTCTGATCTGGGACCGTCCGGGCAGTCTCGCACGCTCTGTCCGATATGTCATAGGCCCATCAGGGGGATTGCTGTTGACATATGGGCAACGAGGTGGCATCGCCCTGGTGACGTATAACAAGATCATCAGGCCGGTTGGCGCTCGCTGACGGCCGGTTCCGGGCCGCTTCTCAGCTCGACGCCAGCCGGTAGGCCTCGTAGTAGGCGTCGGCGCAGTCCGCCCAGGAGGGGTGCTCGGCGGCCCGCCGCAACCCGGCGGCGCGGACCTCCTCGGCGTAGCCGGGCGAGTCCAGCAGCCGGAGCAGGCCGGCGGTGATCGCGGGAACCGCGGGCGACTCGCACCACACGGCGGCCTCGCCGAGCACCTCCGGCAGCGAACCGACCGGCGCGCACACCACCGGCGTACCGCTGGCGGCGGCTTCGAGGGCCGGAAGCCCGAACCCTTCGTAGAGCGTCGGGTAGACCAGCGCCCGGGCGTTGGCCAGAATCGCCGCCCAGCCCTCGTCGTCGGGCCGGCCGCCGAAGACCCCCGGCTCGTCGGGCACGTCGTCGGTGCCGACCACGACCAGGTCGATCGGATGCTCGGCACGGGCGGCACGCCAGGCCGCCATCGCCACCGGCAGGTTGCGGCGTGCCGCGCCGGCGATCGCGACGACGTAGTCGTTGCTCACCCCGAGGCTGCGCAGCGCGGCGCTCGCGTCACGCTCGGGACCGAACGTCGGGTCCGCCGCGTTGGGTGCGACGACGATGCGGGCCGCCGGCACGCCGTAGGTGCGCATGATGTCGTCGGCGACGACGTTCGACACGGTGACGACGACGCGGGCCGTTCGCGCCGCCCATCGCGCCTGGATCCGGTAGGGCCAGCGATGCCGCGGCCCGAACCACTGCGGGAAGTGCTCGAAGGTCAGGTCGTGCAGCGTCACGACCATCGGGACGTGCTGGCGCAACGGCAACGCGTACCACGGGCAGTGGAAGATCCCGTCGAAGCCACGAAGCCAGCGGGCCGCCGGTCCCTGCAGCCATCCGCTCGCCACGCCGGGCCAGGGGGTGGCCATGGCGTGCTGCGGCAGCTCCCAGTCGAGCTTCGGGCGTTCGGCGGCGGTGAGGAGCTCGATCTCCACCCGGTCCAGCAGCTGGGGCACGACCCGCGCGGTCACCCGTCCGACGCCGCCCATCGGCCGCTCCTGGACCGAGCGTGCGTCGAGGGCGAGGTGGATCATGCGACGGCCCGGTACGCCGCGGCGGTGAGCGCCGCCGTCCGCTGCCAGGTGAGCTCCGCGCTGCGCGCCCGGCCGACGCTGCCCAGGTCGGCGCGCAGCTGAGGATCGCCGGCAACGTCGGCCAGCGCCTGGGCGAACGCGTGGTCGTCGCCCACCGGGAAGTAGCGCGCCGCGTCGCCGGCGACCTCACGGGAGACGTCGATGTCGCTCGCGACGATCGGAAGGCCCTCTGCCATCGCCTCGACGAGCGGCAGGCCGTAGCCCTCGATGATGCTGGGAAAGCACAGCGCGGTCGCGCAGCGATACAGCCCCGCGAGGCGGGCGTCACTGACCCGGCCGAGCAGCTGGACCCGACCGGTGAGTCCGAGCTGCTCGATGAGCCGAGACACCTCCTCGCCGCGGAATCCCATCGGTCCGGCCATCACCAGCTGGAGGTCGGCGGCCTCCGGTCGCGCCAGCGCCCGGATCAGCGTCGGGTAGTCCTTGCGGGCGGTGATCTCGCCGACCGCGAGCAGAAAGGGGCCGGACACGTCCGGAGCGACCACCTCGTCGTAGGACAGCGTCGGCGCCTGCGGGGTGACGCTCACCCGGTCGGCCGGCACGCCGTAGCGTTTCAGCGCCGCAGCCGTCGCGTGCGACACCGCGAGCACCGCCGCCGCCGACGCCAGCGAGTCGAGCCGGCGCCGGAGCTGGTCGGCGGCGCCGGCCGGGTGAAGGTCGGGCCGATCCAGGGCGGCGAGGTCGTGGATGGTGGCGACGAGCGGCCGCCGCGTCGGCGGCAGCGCGAGGTCGAGGGAGTGGACGACGTCCGCACCCCCGGCCAGCGTTTCGGCGCGTGGCCGGCCGACCGAGCGCCACATCGGCTGGACGATCCGCAGCGGCACCCGCAGCCGCCGGGTGCCGGGCGGTGCGGCACCGGGCCCGCGACCGACCGCGAACCCGCCCACCTCGACGCCTTGCCCTGGCAGCGCCTCAGCCAGCCGGGCGGCGTACCTCGCCACCCCGGTGACGCCGCTGAGAGTCGGAGTCAGGTCGAGCGCGACCTTCACCGCGCGCCGGTCTCGACCGCGAGAGCCCGGATGGGTTTGGCCGGAACGCCGGCAACCAGCCAGCCCGCATCGACGTCGGTGGTCACGACGGCGCCGGCGCCGACGAACGCCCCGTCTCCGATCGTCGTGCCGCTCGCGACCACGACGTGTGCACCCATCCAGATGTTGCGCCCGATCGACACGGGCGCCGTGGTCACCGCGTCGTGGATGGGTTCGTCGGCGGCGGTCCGCAGGTGCCGGGAGTCGGCGATGGTCGTGTACTCGCCGATGATCGTCATGTCGCCGACCTCGACCCGCTCCGCGCAGTGCACCTGCATCCCGGTCGACATCACGCACCCGGCGCCGATCCGCAGCACCCCGTCGACCTGATAGGTCCCGAACCGGCGAAGGTCGCTTCGCTCACCGATCTCGAGCTCGCCGCCGCGCAGCGACAGCCGTACGGCGTCGCCGATCTGCGCGCCTTTGCCGATGGTCAGCCGGCTGGTCGTCGAGGGCCAGACGTCGATGACGACCGACCGCGAGATCGAGACGTCTCGATGGACGTCGAGCACCACGGTGCTGCCCTGCCACGACGCGGCGAGGCGCACCCGCCGGCGGAACCTGCGGACTCTGCGTCGGGCCACCACGACGTCGATCGCACGCGAAAGCTTGACCCGACGCGCTCGCAGACCCTCGGGCAGCACAGCAAAGTAATCTACTGACCTGCCGCAATCTCGCGTCAGTGTTCCGTCTCGAGCGAGGTCGGGTCGTCCGTGGGTGAGGAACGCGCGTCGCTGTCCGTCGTGCGGCGCACTGTCAGCCAGCTCGCCGCGGCGGCGCACACCCGGCACAGCGCACCGTTCGATCCCGCCGGCAGCCCGTGGTTCGAACGCGCCATCTTCGTCACCGGCGCACCGCGAAGCGGCACCAGCTGGCTCCATCAGATGCTGACGACGCACCCCGACGTCGCGACCGCGGGCGAGATGCACGCGTTCTGCGAAGGACTCGGCGGCATCTTCGCCAACTTCGACTCCGCCGACCCGTACATGAACCTCTCCACGTGGGTCACCCGGGCCGAGCTGCTGACCCTCGCTCGCGAGTTCGTCGACGGCGTGCTCACCGCGGCGACCAGGAACGGCCAGGAGAACGCCACCCGGGTCCTGGACAAGACGCCCAACCACGCGCAGAGCGCCGCCCTGCTCGCCGAGGTCTATCCCGACGCGACGTTCGTGCAGATCATCCGCAACCCGCGCGACGCCATCAGCTCGGCACGGGACCTGTGGAGCGGGTGGAACGCGCGGCTTCGCGACTGGTCGGCGAGCGCGGCGGACTGGTGCGCGACGGTGGCTGACTGTCGTACGCACCTCGGGCCGCTGCGCTATCACGAGGTGCGCTACGAGGATCTGCTCGCCGAACCCGTCCCGACGCTGACCGCGATCATGGCGGCCGTCGGGCTGCGTCACGACGAAGCGTTCGTCGCCGACGTGGTGGAGTTCAGCAAGGCGCCGGTCAACGTCCGGCCGTCGGATCCGCGGATCTCCGCCGACAAGTGGTCGGACATCGAAGCGGACGCCGAGCAGCAGATCGTGGACGTCGCGGGCGATCTGATGGTGGAGCTCGGCTACCTCGACGAGGCGTCGCGAGCGGCGATCCTCGCCCGCCGATCCGCGCGGCGCACCGCGGTCACGCTCGGCCGGCGCGGCGTGCGCGCCGCCCAGTCGGCCGGGCGGCGTACCAGCACTGCCGGCCTCGCGGCGGCCCAGCGGTTGCGCAACCGGCAGACGTCCGGCGCGGTCATGACGGTGACGCGCGAGGTGATCGCCGCAGCGACCGCGGGCGACGAGCCCGGCGTACGCCGGTTGCTCGCACCCTCCGCCGAGCTGCGCACCGCCGACGGCGTCACCCACGGCTCCCTCGCCGTCGCCGCCGGACTGTGCGCGGCACTCAAGGACGCCCAGGTCATCCCGTTCGTCGCCGACGAGACGGCCGCCGCCGTCGAGGTGGTGCGGCCCGACTCGCCGCGCATCCACCAACGGTTCTATGTCTCCGATGGCCGCGTCGAGAAGGTCATCGTCGAAGGCTCCGCCTCGTGACGAACGCGCCGAAGAAGATCGCGGAGGGGATCGTCGACCAGCCGATGCGGATCGTCGTGGGCGGCTCGAGCTGCTCGGTCCTGGTCTCGCCGCCGCGCACCCGGCGCGACGAGGGGACCTACGGCGAGCTGTTGCCGCGGCTGTTGCGCCGGCACGGCGTCGTGGCGACGACGATCCACGAGGGTCACTGGTTCGGGATGGTCAACGAGTTCCGGCCGCGCTACGAGAACCATCTGCGCAACCACTTCCCGGACGTCCTCATCATCAACTACGGCTTCGCCGAGTGCGAGCCGAACTTCCTGCCGTACTGGCTCGCCCGGCACTTCTCGACCTGGGACCTGTCGTCCGCGGCGATCCCGACCGGCTACCGGCGCTACCTCGCCCCGAGGTTGTGGCGGATCGCGCGCTTCTATCAGCGTCAGGCCTCCCGGCTGACGAGCAACCATTCGTTCCGCGTGTCCCCCCGGCGGTTCGTCGCCGACATGCGACGCATCATCGAGATGGCGCGGACGGAGACCGGGTGCCTGGTCCTCGTGCTCGACATCGATCCGCCCGGCGAGCGGCTGCAGTACTGGATGCCGGGCATGTGGCAGCGCTGGGAGCGTTACCAACTCCTGCTGGAGAAGCTGGTCGCCGACTTCGACGACCCGGAGGTCCGGCTGATCCCGAACTCGCGCAGCATCTTGGACGAGCTGGGCTTCGAAGTCGGCGAGCCTGACGGCATCCACCGCAGCGCGATCGGGCATGCGCGGACCGCCGAGGTGCTCACCGCCGAGATCATGAGCTGGCTCGACAGTTGAGCTACCGAGTGAGCGTCGCGGTGTCGACGTACAACCGGCCCGACCGGGTCGCGCGGCTGCTGTCGGCGCTGGCGGCTCAGACGCTGCCGGCCGGGGAGTTCGAGGTCGTGCTCTACGACGACGGCTCGCCTGCCGAGGCGCTGGCCACCGTGCGTGAGCTCGTCGCGGGCGTGGCGTATCCGTTGCGGCTCATCGAGGGCGGGGTCAACCGCGGGCCGGCGACCGGCCGCAACGAGGCGTGGCGCGCGACGACAGCGCCGATCGTCGCGTTCACCGATGACGACTGCGTGCCCACCCCGGACTGGCTTCGCAACGGACTGACCGCGTTCGAGGATCCGGCGGTGCACGTCGCCGTCGGCCGGATCGACCCGGCACCTGACCAGCTGCACCTGCTCGGCCCGTTCTCCCGGACGATGTACGCCAGCGACGCGCGGTTCTTCGCCACCGCCAACTGCATCTACCGGCGGGCGGCACTCGACACGGCGGACGGCTTCGACGAGCGCTTCCGGCGCGCCGCCGGCGAGGACACCGACCTCGGGCTGCGGGTGCTCGCCGCGGGCGGACAGGTGAGGTACGTCGACGAGGCCGTCGTCCACCACGACGTGCGGCCGAGCAGCCTGCGAGCGGCGGCGCGCGACGCCGGCGGGAAGTGGATCGACCTCGCGCTCGTCATCCGCAAGCATCCGCGAGTACGTCGCGAGCTGATGTACCGGCGGATCTTCTGGAAGAAGCCGCATGCCCTGCTGTTGCTGGCGCTCGCCGGAGTGATCGCCGCACCGTGGGAGCCGCTCACGCTCGTCGCGCTCATCCCGTACCTGTGGCACCGGCTGCGTACCGCGCCCGTCACCCGCGGCCGGATGCGCCGGTTCGCGACCTTTCCCGGGGCGCTGCTGATCGACGCGATCGAGATCGTGACGATGATCCGCAGCGGGCTTCGCTACCGGACCTTCGTCCTCTGACCGGGACGACGCCCGGTCACTGCTCGACGAGCTGGCTCGACATGACCGAGCCGTTGATCGTGATCCGCGCGCCGAGGTCCGTCGTACCGAACGCCTTGCTCGTCGACTTGACGTAGAACGACTCGAACGTGCTGCGACCGAGCAGCGTCCGGTCGACGTCGAAGACCTCTGCGTGCACCGTGTAGCTGCGGGTGAGCAGGCGGTTGTCCATCTCGATGGTGGCGACCAGCGGTCGGCCCGGGCCGTGCTCGCCTCGGTAGTCGCCGGGAAGGGTGAACACCGACATGGCGAGGTCGTGGCCGTCGGCCGGCCGGATCGCCAGGCCGATGCACGGGTCGCGGGTCACTTCGGAGAACTCGATCGTGACGACGACGGAGAACGGCTGACCCGACACCAGGCTGCGGGTGGATTCGCCGTCGGAGTCGCGCAGGTCGATCCCGACATCAGCTCGCCCGAGCGCCACCTGCCCGTCGTCGGACGGGGCGGGGTCGTCCTCCACGTCGCGGATCGCGGACAGGATCTTGTGGTACTCGCCGACCGCCTCCACCGAGTCGCCGTCGAAGACCAGCGACCCGCGGGAGAGCACCATCGCGCGCTTGGCCATCTTCGCGGCCAGGTTGAGGTTGTGGGTCACGAGTACGACGGTCGTGCCGCCCTCGCGCATCGCCCGGATCCGCTCGTTGCACTTGGCCTGGAAGGCGGCGTCGCCGACCGCGAGGATCTCGTCCAGCACCAGCAGCTCGGGGCTCGTGTGGACGGCAACCGAGAAGCCGAGCCGCAGGAACATCCCCGACGAGTAGAACTTCACCGGCGTATCGAGATAGGCCTCGAGCTCGCTGAACGCGACGATGGAGTCGAAGGCCCGGTTGACCTGGTCGGCGCTGAGGCCGAGCAACCGAGCGTTGACGAAGACGTTCTCGCGGCCGGTCAGCTCCGGGTTGAAGCCGACCCCGATGCCGATGAGCGGCGCCACACTGCCTTCGACCCGCAAGTGACCGGACGTGGGCGCCGACACGCCCGCCAGCAGCCGCAACGTGGTCGTCTTGCCCGACCCGTTCGCTCCGATGATCGCGACGGTCTCACCGCGCTCGACCTCGAACGACACGTCGCGCAACGCCCACACCTCGGTGAGCCCCTGCCGCCGACGCGGCACCAACCGGGACAGCAGCGTCGCCTCGTGGCCCAGCACGTAGCGCTTGCTGACGTTCTCGAACCGAATCGCCTTGCTCATCCGTGCCGGCCGCTCATAGCCGGTCACACGCCAGCCGTTCGAACTTGGAGTAGGCGAAGATCGCGCCGATCGAAAGCACGACCGACCAGGCGACCGCGCTCAGCACGGGCAGCGCCAGCGGGTCGGTGCCGTTGGCGGCGAACGACCATCGCGCCAACTCGATCACGCCGGCGCCGGGGTTGATCTCCGCGATCGTCCGCAGCCGGTGCGAGGGAATGAGAGTGAGCGGGTAGATGATCGGCGACGCGTAGAGCAACGCCTGCAGGGCCGCCACCACGAAGTACTTGATGTCGCGGAAGTAGACGTTGAGCAGCGCGAGCAGCGATCCGACGGCGTAGGCCGTCGCGGCCGCGAGCACCGCGACCAGGGGGTAGGCGACGAGATGCCACGTCGGGTCGACGCCCAGGATCGCGCCGATCGGCACGATCACGAGCAACCCGGCCATCAGACCGGGGACGCCGGCGAGGATCGGTACGCCGGGCAGGAACAGGCGGGGGAAGTAGACCCGCCCGGCCACGTCCGCCTGGTCGACGATCGACGTGGTCGCGTTGTTCACCGCAGTCGTGATGTAGGTCCAGGTCGTCATGCCGACGAGCACGAAGACCGGATAGTCCGCACTCGTCTGCACCCGCACCAGATGGGTGAACACGATGGCGAGGATCGAGCCCTGGATCAGCGGGAGCAGGACCGCCCACACCAGCCCGAGCCGGGTGCTGCGGTAGCGCGAGCGGAAGTCACGTGCCGCGAGCATCTGGAGCAACGAGATGCGGCGTACGTAGTCGGCGAGCAGGTCGCGGATGGGGGTGCGCTCGCCGGTGAGCTCGAGGACGGCTGTCGACGGTTCCACCGCATCCACCGCCACGTCACTAGCGTAATGAACGCCCGCCCCACGAGCCTCACGTCTCACCCGGATGGAGGATGACATCCGCATCCTCTTCACCCACCCGTTCTTCTGGCCGCACGTGGTGCGCGGCGCCGAGCGAGAGATCCACGATCTCGGTGCTCGGCTCGTCTCACGCGGCCATGAAGTCAGTCTGCTGACGACCCAGCCGTCCGGACTCACGGCGCGGGCGGAGCGCTCGGGCATCCGGGTCCGCTATGTCCGTGTGCCGCACCGCCGGGGCCGGGCTCCGGGAGACGGGCTCGACCAGACCGCAACGTTCGCGGCGCTCGCTGCCGCGGGCAGCGCGCTCTCGCGCGCGGAGGTCATCCACTGCTGGCATTACGCCGACGCGGCTGCAGTCGTGCGACGTGGCCGGCCGGCGGTCACCAAGATCACCGGCAGCGTCACGCCGGAGCTGATGAGCCGCAGCCCGCTGCACGAGCGGCTGATGCTGCGCGCACTCGCCCGGATGGACGAGGTGTGGTGCAACAGCGAGTGGGCCCGGGCGCAGATGGTCGGGTTCGGGCGTGACATGGGGATCGTTCCCGCCGGCGTCGACCGCGGCCGCTTCACTGCGCAAGCGGATCGCGCCAGCCGCCCGACGGTGCTGTCGACCTGCGCTCCCGAAGACCCCCGCAAGCGGCTGGTGGACCTGCTCGACGCGTGGCCGCGAGTCCTCGCGCAGGTACCTGAGGCACAGCTGCGGCTGGCCGGCGCAGCGTCAGAGCAAACCCGGGCGGCGCTGCTCGACCGGGTGCCGGAAGCCGCCCGGGAGTCGATCGCGTTCCTCGGGCCACTCGACGACGACCATCTGGTGGCGGAGTACTCCAGCGCCTGGACCTCGGTCATGCCCGCGGTGTTGGAGGCCTTGGGGTTGTCGACCATCGAGTCGCTCGCCTGCGGCACTCCGGTCGTCGGGGCGGACTCGGGCAACACCCCCGCCCTGCTGAGCCACCCGCACACCGGACGGACCTTCGAAGCCGCCCACCCGGAGTCGTTGGGCGCCGCGATCGTCGACCAGCTGGCCGCGACCGACCAAGTCGACCGGGCCGCCTGTCGCGCCGCGACCGACGCCTTCGACTGGGAGCACATCACCGACCTGGTCGAAGCCGGGTATTCGCGAATCGCCGCCCACTGAGGCCCACCCGCTCCAATAGCCTGTGACGGTGCGGCTTCTCGTGACTGGCGGCGCAGGCTTCATCGGGTCGCACTTCGTCCGGACGCTGCTCGCGGACGGCTACCCGGCGTACGCCGGCGCGAACGTCACCGTGCTCGACAAGCTCACCTACGCCGGCACCCTCACCAACCTGACCGAGGCCGAGCGCAACCCCCGGTACCGGTTCGTGCACGGCGACATCCTCGACGGCGACCTGCTGCGCGAGCTGGTGCCCGGTCACGACGCCGTGGTGAACTTCGCCGCCGAGTCCCACGTCGACCGATCCATCGTCGGCGCCGCCGACTTCATGACGACCAACGCGGTCGGCGTGCAGACGCTGCTCGACGCGTGCCGGCACGCGAAGGTCGAGCGAGTGCTCCAGGTGTCCACCGACGAGGTCTACGGCTCGATCGCGGAAGGCGCGTTCCGCGAGACCGACCTGCTCGAGCCGAGCTCGCCGTACTCCGCCTCGAAGGCGGCCGGGGACCTGATCGCCCGCGCCTACGTGACCACCCACGGCATGGACGTCGTGGTGACGCGCTGCACGAACAACTACGGGCCGCACCAGTTCCCGGAGAAGATCATCCCGCTGTTCGTGACCAACCTGATCGACGGGCTGCGCGTGCCGCTGTACGGCGACGGGGGCAACGTGCGGGACTGGCTCCACGTCGACGACCACTGCCGCGCCGTCACGGCGGTGCTCGACCGCGGCCGGACCGGCGAGATCTACAACATCGGCGGCGGCACGGCGTTGGACAACCGCGAGCTGACCGAACGACTACTCGCGGCATGCGGCCGCGACTGGTCGTCGGTGGAGATGGTCGAGGACCGCAAAGGCCATGACCGGCGCTACGCCATCGACGACTCGAAGATCCGCGACGAGCTCGGCTACTGCCCGCAGGTCGGCTTCGACGACGGCCTCGCCGCAACCATCGCGTGGTACCACGCCAACGAGGACTGGTGGCGGCCGTTGAAGTCGAGGGACGCACGGTGAGCCGGCGCGAGCCCGCCTGGGAGTCCTTCGCACAGGACCAGCCCGAGCACTACATCTGGACCAGCGGCGACCCGGCCGACCCCGACTTCCAGGAGCAGTTCGCCGCTTCGGGCCGCCAGCAGATCGACATCGTCCTGCGCGCCACCGCGACGTACCGGACCGGAGGGGCGCGGGTCGTGGAGTACGGGTGCGGACTGGGCCGGATGCTGCTGCCGATGAGCGAGCACTTCGACCGCGCGCTCGGCGTCGACATCGCGCCGACGATGCTGGACGGCCTGCGTCGCCGCGCGGCCGATGCGGGAATCACCACGATCGACACTGCGCTCAGCTCCGAACCGTGGGCGGCCGGCGTCGACGCCGACCTCCTCTACTGCTGGGCCGTGCTCCAGCACATCCCGTCGTGGCGCGCGATCAGCGAGGCGGTCGAGACGATGGCGAGCGCGCTGCGTCCGGAGACGGGAGTCGGCTACCTGCATTTCGACACCCGCCCGCGCACGCCGCTCTATCTCGCCCGCTTCGCCGTCCCCGATCCGCTGCTGCCCCACCGGTGGCGCAAGTCGATTCGGCGTATCCGGCGACGACCCGCCGCGGTGCGCGCGCTGCTGCACAGTTGCGGGCTGACCGTGGTCGCCGAGCAGCACGAGGCGGCCGACCACCACGCGTTCATCGTGAAAGCCCCTCGGCGATGAGCACCGTCGACCCGGCGACGCTGTCCGACGACGAGCTCCGTCGCTACGTCGCCGAGCGCGAGTGGTACCACACGGTGGAGCTGCGTCCGGGGATCGAGACGCCGGGCTGGTTCGACACCCGGCCGACGGCGGCGGCCCTGCCGTGGCCGGATCTCACAGGCCGGCGCTGTCTGGACGTCGGCACGTTCGAGGGCTTCTGGGCGCGCGAGATGCACCGCCGCGGCGCGGCCGAGGTGGTCGCGATCGACATCCTCGATCCGCGCCAATGGGACTGGCCGGCCGACAGCACCGACGCGCTCCGCAAGATCCTCGGCGAACGCAAGCAGCACGGCGAAGGGTTCCACTTCGTCAATGCCGCGCTTGGTACGCCGATCGACCACCGTGAGCTGTCGGTCTATGACCTCGACCCGCAGCAGGTCGGCACCTTCGACCTGGTCTACGTCGGCAGCCTGCTGCTGCACCTGCGCGACCCGATCCGGGCGTTGGAACGGGTGCGGAGCACGCTGCGTCCCGGCGGGCACCTGCTGCTGGTCGACGCGATCGACCTCGAGCTGACGCTGCGCCATCCCCGCCGTCCGCTGGCAGAGCTGGACGCGATCGGCCGCCCGTGGTGGTGGAAGCCGAACATCGCGGGCCTGGCCCAGATGGTCCGCTCGGCCGGCTTCGAGGTGGTGTCCCGGTCCGGGCCGATCTATCTCAAGCCCGGCCGCGGCCAGCCGCTGCCGCGCTGGCGGCCTTCGATGCTGCGCAGCGTCGCGAGCCGCGAGACGATGGTCACCAAGTGGCGCGGCAACCCGCACGCCGTGGTGCTCGCGACGACCGGCACGATCGCCGACCGGTCCTAGCTGCCGCCGACCGGGTGCGGGTCGGGGAAGCGACGCGCGATCCAGCTGCGGCCGACCCGTCGAAGCGGCGACTCGTAGAGGCGGTAGCTGACCTCAGCGACGAGATAGGTGATGACGGCGCACAACACCACCAGCTTCCAGTGGTCCTGCGGGTGCCACCGGTTGCTGACCACGGCGTACACGATCGGGTGGTAGAGGTAGAGCCCGTAGGAAATCGCGCCGATCCGGGCGATCGGCGGCAGGCCGAGCAACCCGCTCGTGATCCTCGGCGAGTGCTCGAGCCCGAGGATCAACACCGCGGTCAGCACGCCGGTCGCCGGGATGGTCAGCCGCAGGAACGACAACGCCGGGACGGTCGAGGGGAACTGACCGAGCGCGACGAGGCCGAGCAGCGCCGGCAGCGCCAGGTGGCGGAACCAGCGCGGCACCTCGACGGTTGCGGCCGCGCAGCCGATCAGCAGCGCGAACGCGTGCGCCTGCGGCTCGTAGTAGTCCTTCGGCTGGTTGCCGCCGACGCCGTTGTGGGCGAAGACCTCGGCGAGCACCAGCGCGACCACGGCGGCGCCGATCGCCAGCATCCGCACGTTTCGCCGCGAGCCGCTGGCCCGGCGCAGCAACGTCGGCCAGACCAAATAGAACTGCTCCTCCAGCGACAGCGACCAGGTCCAGACGAAGACCTCCCAGTAGACCGAGTGGGTGTAGGCGACGATGTCGGTCAGGTAGAGGACCGCGATGACGCCGCCGAGGACGAGCCCGTGGTCGCGATGGCCGGGCAGCTCGACCGCGATCGCCACCGCCCCGACCGTGAGCAGCGCCAGCAACGCCGGGAACAGCCGGAAGATGCGGCGAAGGTAGAAGTCGCGCAGGTTCACCGAGCCGGTCTTGGCGCGTTCCGCGAGCAGCAGGCCGGTGATCAGATAGCCGCTGAGCACGAAGAAGATGTCGACGCCGATCGCGCCGCAGCCGAGCACACCGGACTCGAAGTGGAAGCAGATCACCTCGACGATCGCGAGAGCCCGCACCCCGTCGAGGTCGGCCCGATACCCGCGAACGACCGCCACGGAGCCGAATCATGCCAAAGCCGGGCGGCTGCTCACCGCAACCCGCCTCCTACGCTGACCTCGTGACGACCTGGCTGGTGACGGGCGCCGGCGGGGCACTGGGTCGCGATCTGATGGCCGTGCTGACGGCAGCCGGGTCCGACTCGGCGACCGGTCTCGACCGTCACGCGCTGGACATCACCGATCGCAGTGCCGTCGAGGAAGCGCTGACGGCGCATCGACCCGACGTGGTGATCAACGCTGCGGCCTACACCCGGGTCGATGACGCCGAGACCGACGAGCGCACCGCCGCCGCCGTCAACGGCGCCGGGCCGGGCCATCTCGCGCGATGGTGCGCGGCCAACCGGGCCCGCCTCGTGCACGTGTCGACCGACTACGTGTTCACCGGCGAGGCGAGCTCGCCGTACGAGACGGACAGCCCCACCGGTCCGGCCAGCGCCTACGGGCGCACCAAGCTCGCCGGTGAGCAAGCCGTGCTCGACGCCGGTGGCGACGGCCACGTGGTGCGGACCGGTTGGCTCTACGGCGAGCACGGGCCGAGCTTCGTCAGGAGCGTCGGTGGCCGGCTGATCGCGGGGGACCCGGTCGACGTCGTCGACGACCAGCGAGGCGCTCCCACCTGGACCAGGCACCTTGCCGAGCGTCTGGTGTCGCTGGGAGGCGCGCCGGTGCCGCCCGGTGTACGGCACTGCTCGTCGGCCGGCGAGGCGAGCTGGTACGACGTCGCCGTGCAGCTGGCGGTCCTGCTCGGCCGAGACCCGGCTCAGGTTCGCCCGACGACGTCGGCGGCGATGGCCCGCCCGGCGCCGCGGCCGGCGTACTCCGTGCTGTCCAGCGCCAGCTGGACCTCAGCCGGGCTGCCGGCGATGCCGGACTGGCGGGACTCGCTCAGCGAGGCGGTGTCCGCGCTCGGCGAGCGTCTGGTGGGTCCGCTGCCGGGCGCGGCGCGGCGCTAGGTCGAGGCGGTGTAGTAGCAGACCGGATCGGTCTGGCCCAGCCCGACTCCGGGCAGGTAGGCCACCGCCGTCCACTCGCTGTGGGTCAGGCCGGCGGCGAGCGGCGGCGAGGTGGCGATCCCGTTGCTGTCGGTGGTCGCCGTGGCAGTGGTCGCGGTGCCGCCGCTGAAGTGGGCGCCGCTCGACGACGGAATCAGGAAGGTGACCGGCGTGTCGACGAGCGGGTTGCCGTACTGATCGGTCGCCAGCGCTGCCAGCGGCGAACCCGCTGGGACCACGCGGCTGCTGCCGGGCTGGGGCAGCAGCCGCGTCGGCGTGGGCGAGCCGCTCGGCGCGGGCGCCTCTGTCAGGGACAGGTCGCCGCTCGCCGGCCAAGCCCCCGACGTCTGGTTCGGGCGCACCGTGAGGAAGTACGCCTCACCGTCGCCGAAGGCCGGGATCGCGACGCTGGCGATCCCGTTCGTCACGGGAACCGTCGACGTCGTGGTCGCCGGCGCGGTCTTCTCGTCGCTGATCGAGTCCGGGATCTCCTGGACCGAGACGCTCGCCGAGGTGGCGTCGCCGGGAAGCGCGACCTGCACGGTGGTCGGCACCGGCGCCGGTGCGGACGCCGGCCCGGCGCAGTAGGAGGCTCCGGTGGTCGCCCGGGAGCACGTCTGGTGGCGACCCAGCAGCACCCGCGTCGTACCGGTGTCGCTGGTGACGGCGAGCGAGCTCAGGTCGGTGTCGTTGCTCTCCGACTCGACCCGGTCACCCGTCATCGTCGCGTAGTCGACCATCGTCCAGTAGCTCGGGTTGGGGACACCGTCGGCGTTGAGCAGCTCGTCGAGGTTCGGGGCGTTGCACACGTTCGCGACCCCGCCGCCCGGGTACTGCCAGCACGAGCGGTTCGCCTCGTCGATCCCGGCGCGGTCCTCGGCGGCCACGTATCCCGCCGCGAAGCCCGGGATGAACTGCCCCGCCGCCGAGCTGTTCTCGTCGGCGAACAGCAGCGGCGTGCCGATCCCCGGGTTCTCCGCGATCAGCTCGCGGACCGTCTCGGCCTGGTCGCGAAGCGTCTCGGGCATCTCGTCGTAGGAGACCGGGTTCTGGTCGAGGGTGTCGTAGTTGTCGTGCCACGCGATCGCGTAGAGCTGCATCCCGTTGGCCGCGGCGAACGGGATGAACGACTTCAGGTCGATGTACCAAGGCGACGTCGAGCTCTCGTACTGCCAGTCGATCGACGGGCCGATCACCCGGGCGTCGGGGTCGACGCCCTTGATCGCCTTGTAGGCCTTGAGGTACTCCTGCTCGACGAGCGCCCGGGTCGGCGGCTGCGACGTGCTGTAGGGGTAGTTCTCCGGCTCGTTCTGGATCTCCCAGATCGGGTCACGGCCGGCGTCCACCGCGTTCTTGACGACGCGGGCGATGAAGTTCTTGTACTTCTGCCAGTCGCTCCACGGGTCCACGGCGGCGGTCCCGACGTGGTTGCTCGCCAGCCAGGCGTCGGACAGCGACTCGATGATGTCGGTGTCGCCGACGACTGCGGCGGCCTGCTTGTACTGGGTCGGATTGCCACCCTGGATCCGCCAGTGCTGAAGGTCGAGCGCCCCCACCCACTTGTTGTTGATCGGGACCGTCCCGGACAGCAGCCCCGCGCCCGGGTGCTGCTCGGCGCCGAGCTGGTCGGCCGAGTCGACCACGACGCAGTCCCCGACCAGGCTCAGCGAACAGTGCGAGCTCGTGGCGGTGACCGTCCCGGTCGCGTTGTACGGGCCAGCTGGTCCTGAGGTGTCGCCGCTGCCGTCGGGGCCGATCGGGGTGACCGTGAAGTAGACGGGATGGTTGAGCGGGAGGTCGTCCCACGTGAGCGAGGTTGCGGACGCCGCAGCCAGTCGAGTACCGAAGTCCGGCCAGGCCATGTTGAAGTAGTCGCCGCGATGCGCCTCCACCTGGTAGCGGGCGACCGTGCCGCTCACCGGCGGCTGCCAGGAGATCGTCGCGACGTCGCCGGTCACCGAGGCGACCAGGTCCCGCACCGGCGAAAGCGCCGGATCGGCCGAGGCAGCGCTCGCACCCGCCCCTCCCACGCACAGCACCGCGAGGACCACGAACAGCCGTGAGAGCCGGCGGACGAACGATTGCGAAGGGGCCCTGCTGGGAGCGCTGCGCACGTGTGTCCTCTCTGCTGAAGACCGACCGCCCATCCGAACGGTTATCGCCGGATGTCCACCCACTCAAACGCCCCCGCTGCGGCGGATGCAAGACGACGCCAGGATCTGCGTACGGCGGTGTCGCTAGCGTGAACCGCGTGAGACCCGCGGCCACACGTAGGGTGACGCCATGCCGCGCGCGCTGATCACCGGCATCACCGGTCAGGACGGGCTCTACCTCGGCGAGCTGCTGGTCGCGAAGGGCTACGACGTGTACGGCGTGGTGCGCGGCCAGAACAACCCGAAGGTGCGCACCGTCGAGCGGCTCATTCCCAGCGTCGAGCTCCTCGAGGGCGACCTGACCGACCTGCCGTCGCTGATCAGCGCGATCGAGATCGCCCAACCCGATGAGATCTACAACCTCGGCGCGTTGTCGTTCGTGGGCCTGTCGTGGCGACAGGCGGAGCTCACTGCCGACGTGACCGGCATGGGCGTGCTGCGCATGCTCGAGGCGATCCGGATCGCGACGCAGAACCACATGGAGCGGATCCGCTTCTACCAGGCGTCGAGCAGCGAGATGTTCGGCAAGGTGCGCGAGTCGCCGCAGGTCGAGACGACGCCGTTCCACCCGCGGTCGCCGTACGGTGCGGCGAAGACCTTCGGGCACTACATCACCGTGAACTATCGCGAGTCCTACAACGCCTTCGCCTGCTCCGGGATCCTGTTCAACCACGAGTCACCGCGAAGGGGTCACGAGTTCGTGACCCGGAAGGTGACCCGCAGCGTGGCGCGGATCGCGCTCGGCCTGCAGGAGTCGGTCTCGCTCGGCAACCTCGACAGCAAGCGCGACTGGGGGTTCGCCGGCGACTACGTCGAGGCGATGTGGGCGATGCTGCAGGCCGACGAGCCGGAGGACTTCGTCGTGGCGACCGGCGAGACCCACTCGATCTCGGAGCTGTTGGACATCGCGTTCGGTCGCATCGGCGTGACCGACTGGTCGAAGCACGTCGAGGTCGACCAGCGATTCGTGCGGCCCGCTGAGGTCGACTACCTGTGCGGTGACGCCACGAAGGCGAGGGAGCGGCTCGGCTGGGCGCCGAAAGTCTCCTTCGACGAGCTGATCGAGATGATGGTCGACGCCGATCTGGCTCGCGAGAAGCGGCTGAGCGCGGAGCCCGAGGACTGAGCCGAGCGATGTCAGAGCTCGAGCCGCCGCAGGTCTCCCCGGACGAGTACGACGAGGACTACTACCGCACCGCCTGCGCCGGTCACGACGAGTGGGTCGAGTCCGCCGGCGCCGGTGAAGCCGCGCTCTACAAGGGCGTGCTGGCCCGGGCGGGCATCCGCGAGCAGATGACGGTGTGCGACATCGGCGCGGGCCGCGGCGAGCTGGTCGCCCTCGCCGTCCAGCACGGTGCGAGGTGGGCAGTCGGCGTCGAGTACTCGGCAGCGGCCGCACGCCTTGCGGCGCAGTCGATCGCTGCTCGCGACGTCGCGGACCGGGCCGCCGTCGTCCTGGCCGACGCCCGCCGGCTACCGCTGCCGGACTCGTGCGCCGACCTGGTGTTCATGATCGATGTGATCGAGCACCTCGCGCCTGCCGAGCTCGCAGCCACCTTCGCCGAGGCACATCGGGTGCTCACGCCAGGCGGTCGGCTGTTCGCCCACACCTTCCCGACGCGGACGATTTACGACGTCACCTACCGAGGCATGCGGGCAATGGCGCGGCTCGGCGGTCGGCACTGGCCCGCCGATCCGCGCAACGACTACGAGCATCGGATGCACGTGAACGAGCAGACCCGGGCCGGGTTGCGGCGGTCGTTGCGCAGCGCGGGCTTCCCAGCCCCCGACGTGCAGTTCGGCAAGTGGGTGCACGTCGACTTCGTGCCGAGCCGGCGCGGACAGGCGGCGCTTCGGAGGCTCGCTCGACACCGGGCGACAGCGCCGCTCGCGGTGGCCGACCTCTGGGTCGACGCGCGGAGAAGCTAGACGCCGACGGGTCGCAGCTCCTCGGGACCGAAGTACTCGACGACCCGCGCCGGTGCGCCGTAGGCGAGACAGTAGGCCGGTATCGGCCTGGTGACGACGCTTCCCGCACCGATGATCGCGCCCTCGCCGATCGAGTTCAGGATCGTGCACTTCGACGTGACGATGGCGTTGTCGCCGATCTCGATCGGTCGGAAGTCGTAGCCCTGGTCGAGCAGGTGCTTGGTGTGGTCGCGGAACTTGTGATTGCCGTCGGCGATCATCACCGACTGCCCGAACACCGCCCGGCGGCCGATGGTCAGCGATGTCGATATCTGGATCAGCGCGGCCGAGGTGAAGATCACCCCTTCGGCCATCTCGATGCGGCCGCCCGGCGCGATCTCACAGAAGAAGTCGCGCCGGAACTCGCAGCCCGCGGCAATGTGCAGCGTCGCCTCGCCGGGCATCCACAGGTCACACCGAGGGCCGAACGCGACGCCTTTCGCGATTTCGAGGTCGAGATGGTTGTGCGTGAGCAGCAGCGACGCCCGGCGCCACGCCGAGGCGATCCGGCGCCCGTGGCCATACCGCAGCAGCCACGGCAATCGACGCACAGACATGGTGGACGCGACGCTAGCGCGGCGAGCCGATCAGTACGCGCCCTTGCGCTCGGCAACCGCGAACAGCGTCTTCCAGATGATCAAGGCGTCGAGAGCGAGGGACCACCGCTCGACGTAGTACAAGTCGAGGCGGACGCTTTCTTCCCAGCTGAGGTCGGATCGGCCGGACACCTGCCACAACCCGGTGATGCCGGGCCGCACCAGCAGTCGGCGGGCGATCTCGCGGTCGTACTGGGAGACCTCGCTCGGCAACGGTGGCCGCGGCCCGACCAGTGCCATGTCGCCGCGCACCACGTTCCACAGCTGCGGCACCTCGTCGAGCGACCACCGGCGCAGGTAGCGACCGACTCGCGTGACTCTCGGATCGTCGCGCATCTTGAACAGCAGGCCGTCGGCGTTCTCGTTCTGATGGCGCAGGGACTCCAGCCGCGACTCCGCATCGGCGTACATCGTCCGGAGCTTGAACACTTTGAACTCGTTGCCACCGCGACCGACCCGGGTCTGGCGGAAGATCACCGGACCGGAGCTGTCCAGCCGGATCGCCAGCAGGATGAACGCGATGAACGGCGCCGCCAGCAACAGCGCAACGGCTGCGATCAGCCACTCGACCGAGGCCTTGAGCATCTGGCGCGGCCCCGACAGCTCGGGTTCTTCGATGTGGACGAACGGGAGGTCGATGGCCGGACGCGCGCCGGTGCGAAGACCCGCGACATCGAGCAGCGCGGGCGCGACGACCAGATCGACCCCAGTGCCCTCGAGCTCCCAGGAGAGAGCGCGCAACACGTCTGCGGACATCCCCGGGCCCGCGGTCACTCCGACCGTGTCGGCGCCGCATTCGGCGATCGCTGACACGACGTGGGTGAGCGAGCCGAGCACCGGAGCCCCCGCGACGGCGTCGGTGTCGCCCGGCATCGGCAGGCAGACGCCGGCCAGCCGAAGGCCGAGATACGGCTTGGCACGGAGGCTCTTCGCAAAGCTCTCGACCGCCGCCAGCCCACCGACCGCGACGACGACATGCTGGCAGCGACCCCGACGGCGCTGCCGGTGCAGCCATTTCCGCTGCGCGTAACGACCGGCAAGCAACATCACGGTGCCGATCGGCAGCGCGGAGGCGACGTAGCCCCGCGCGAACTCGACCTTGAAGCTGTAGGCGACCACCGCGATCACGGCCATCAGCCACCACGAGGCGGACACGATCCGCTTGTACTCGTCCTCGCCCACGCCAAGGAAGCGCATCTCGTACGCCCGGGCGCAGACCAGCACCGTGAGCCACACCGGGACCAGCAGCAGGCTCAACACCGTGTAGTCCACGCCATGGATGGAGTTCGGGTTCGCCCCGAAGCGGATCTCGTTGGCGATGAGCGCGCTCACCAGGATCAGCAACAGGTCACCGGCGAACAGCGCCGCACGCTGCCGGTACTCCCACGCCTTCGTCGACACGAGCTTTCGCGCATCGGCACCCGGTTGAGCGACGGAGATGCCACGACGACGGGCTGATTCCACCGTCGCCGTCATCACGTGCTCCCTCGTCGCCGCCGAAATCCCGCCGCACTACGGTACGCATCCCTCGGCCCGGTTGTCAGTGAAGCGACGACGGTAGTCTCGGCGTGGCTTACTACCGGGGAGAGAAATCCGCATGCGCGGCACAGAGGCAGACGCTGAGGCGCTCCGGGGAGGCCCTCCGCGGCGGCGCGCTCGCCGCCTCCGCCACGAGTTGCTCATTCGTGCCCGCGTCGCGAGCGGCACCTACCGGGTTTTGCCCGACTTCGTCGTAGTTGGCGCCATGAAGGCCGGTTCGACCACGCTGTTCGATCTCATCGGACAGCACCCACGGGTGCGGACCGCGACCAAGGAAGTTCGCTACTTCGACCTCTACCACCGACGTTCGCTGCGGTGGTACAGCGCGCACCTGCCGCCGGGTGGCAGAGCAGCACGCGACTGGCTGACCGGGGAGGCGACGCCGTCCTACCTGTACGACGAGCGGGTGCCGGAAAGGGTCGCTGCAGCCCTTCCCGGGGTCAAAGCGATCGCGTTGGTGCGGCACCCGATCGATCGGACGTATTCGCACTACCAGCACAACCGCGCCAACGGCTTCGAAACCCTCTCGTTCGACGAGGCCTTGGCGGCCGAGCCGGCTCGTCTCGCGCACTACCGGGACGGCTACGAACGAGGTGAGCGACAGGCCACCGCGCGCTTCAACCTCTTCTCGTACGTGCGGCGCAGCATGTACGCCGACCAGATCGCGCGATGGCAGGAGGCTCTCGGCGCGCAGCAACTGCTGGTCGTCCGGTCGGAGGACCTCTTCGCGGACCCGTATCCGACAATCGCGAACGTGTTCGGTTTCCTCGGGCTTGACGACGCCCGTATCAACGCGACCGCGAAGAACACCAGGGACTATGCGCCGCTCGGCGGCACGCAGCGAGCACTGCTCGCCCAGACGTTCGGCCCTGATGTCGCGCGGCTCGAGAGCATGCTCGGCCGGACGCTCGGCTGGGACCTGCCGACCGACCTGCGCTCGGGCGCGTAGTGCGAAGTGTCGGGGTAGCGTGAAAGGCCGTGTCTAACACCGCCGAGGACGCCGTTCTCCCCATCTTCGTCGTCGGCTTCCCGCGCTCCGGCACGACGCTCGTGCAGAGCTTGTTCGCGGCCCACGGGCAGGTGCTCGCCCTGCCGGAAACCCACCTGCTGACCGCGGCCACAGCAAAACTCGGACCGATCAAGCGGCTCGGAATAGCACGCATGCCGATCGAGCCCGGACATAGTGGCATTCACGGCCGGCGGCGGCCGAGCCGTCGCCCGGGCCGCCAGACCGCACTGCTGCGAGAGTTCACCGACGCCGCGAACGCTGCCGCAGTGCAGGCCGGGTGTCTCGCCTGGGCGGAGAAGACGCCCGCACACCTGCACTTCATCGGAGTCATCGAACGCACGGTCCCGCAGGCGAGATTCGTCCACGTGGTACGCGGACCGGTGCGCGCGATCGCGTCCCTTCATCGCGCCACCACCGAATACCCGAACGAGTGGGGTGGTCAGCGGAGCGTGGAGACCTGCCTGCGCCGATGGATCGGCGACGTCGCGATATCCGCACGCTACGCGAGCGAACCGCGTCACTTCATCGTGCCCTACGAGGCGCTCATCGCGGACCCACGCTCGGTGGCAGAGCGACTGTTCGCCCGCGTGGGCTTGCCCCTCGACGAGCCCGCGCTCTCAGCGAGCCTGGCTCGTCGGGCGGAGGCAAGCCGCTCGGTGATCGAGGAAGGCGAGGAGTGGAAGCTCCGGACCCTCGCGCCGATCAATGCTGAAACGCCGGATGACGACAGCGACCTGCTTCCCCCGGCGACAGTTGACCGGATCCTGGCTGCCAGCGCACCGTGGCGGAGCTGGCTCGACAACCTTCCGCCGCTGTGAGCCAGTCCGTCATCGGCCTACCGTCGTCGCGATGGAAGCAGCCGATTCCATCACTTACCCGCCGCACGTCGGGACGCGTCCCGCCGGCACCGGGCAGCGGCGGGTGGCTTCCGGTAGTTGCCCTGGTCGTGGCGGCATCGATCCCAATCCTCGCGCTGACCGATGCGCGCTCCTACGGAGCGCTGGCAATCGCCGGGCTGTCGATCGCCGCCGCCGCATTGTTCTTCGCCGCCGGCGACCTGCGGGCGCTCGCAGCACTGCTCGTCGGTTTCGGACTCGCTGAGCCGCTGCTCGCGAGCGCGACGGGTTCCTCGGCGGTGCTCTATCCCGACAGCATCGTGCTCGTTCTGGTCCTGTTGAGCGGGGTAGCCCGCGTGCGACCGGCACGCGGCAACGCGGCGAGAGTGACGGCGGCTTTCGCCGTGCTGCTGGCCGTGGCGATTCTGCGAGCGCCCTCACTCGGCCAGGGCGTCTACCAGGCGCGAGAGGTGATCGTGCCCGCGGGTCTGGTCGCCGTCGGCTATCTCGCGAAGGACAGGATCGACCGGCGCCTGCTGGTCCGGGTGACACTGGTCGCCGGCGCGATCAGCGCGGTCTACATGATCTTCGAGTACGTCCTCGGTCCTGTCATCAGCCCGTGGGCGTTCGAAGGCCTCAACGGCTTCACTCGCCTCAACGTCAACAGCGCGCTGCCCGGCAACTACTACTTCTACTACTCGACGGGCCACGCTCCGTTGCTCCGGCTCGGCGGCTTGCTTCTCAACCCGCCAGCCTCCGGTCTGTTCATGGCGACCGTGACGATCATCGCCGCACAGGCACGCTGGCCCGTCGTCTACAAGGCCCCTGTGGTGGCTCTCTTTGCGGCCGCGACCGTCGGGACATACTCCCGTGCCGGGATCCTGCTCGCCGGGATGGCCATCGTGCTGCCGAAGCTCGGCCGGATGGGTCGCCTCGCCCCGGCGCTGGCCTGCGCGGTTGCCGCGTGGCTCGCCCTTCCGGTGCTGCTCCACGAAGGCCGATCGGCCTCGCATCTTCAGGGGCTGATATCCGGAATCTCGACCTCGCTGACTCATCCCCTCGGCGTGGGCTTCGGGCATTTCGGCAACGTAGCGAAAGCCTTCCACGGCAACGGGCCAGGAGAAAGCCTCGTCGGACTGTTCATCGCCGCCCTCGGGCTTCCAGCGTTGGTGCTCGTCGTCGGCCTCATCTACTGGTTGATCGCGCGCCTGCCCGACTCACCGGAGCAGGCCTCGCTCGCGCTCGCCGGCCTCGCCGCGGCGAGCCTGTCCGAGAGCACCGCGAGCCTGACCGCGACCGCCGCCCTGTGGTTGCTCGTCGGGATCGCCGTGGGGGACGCGAAAGATCAGCACCATCACGTCATGGGAGCTGTCGAGGATGTTCGTTAGCTGGACCACCTGGCACGCCCGATCCGCATCACTCGCTCGTCGACTCGG
>DASZRO010000072.1 GCA_035550055.1 Mycobacteriales bacterium
GCCCCCATCGCATACAGCGGGAACTGCGGGCCGGGCACATTCGTGACGATGACGTTGAACAGCCGGCGAGACAGGCCGGCACCGAGCCGAGCCGCGGCGGAGTGGATCGTCGGCGGCGCGAACCCGGTCAGTCTCACCAACGCATCGGCGCCGACCGCCGAGCCGGAATCCTTGTGCGCCTTCATCGCGAAGCTCACCTGGTGCAGCCGCACGACAGCACTCGGCTCGCCGACCGGCAGGTCCACGAAGTACGACGACACCCGGTTGCCCAGCGCGCCGTTCTCACTGTCGCCACGGACGCTGACCGGGACCATCGCGCGCACCGTCGTACTCGGCACGACCGACTCGCCGCGGGTGAGAAGCCAGGCGCGCAGGGCACCCGCCACCGTCGCCAGTACGACGTCGTTCACGGTCCCGCCGTGGGTCTTGCGAATCCGCTTGTAGTCATCCAGCGACGTCGACGCCATGCCGAAGCGCCGCTGCTCCCCGATCGTCGCGTTGAGCGGGCTGTCCGGGGCCGAGCGCAGTGAGGTCTTGGCCACCGATGCGATCCCGCCGAGCGCCCCCAGGGCGCGGCCCGCCACGGCCCGCGCGTCGCCGAGACCGCTACGAGCCGTGTCGATCGCGACGGTCGGTCGGCGCAACGTGTCGGTCACGGCGCCGAGCAGCAGACCCACGCGACTCGGCTCGGGCGCCGGCACCCAGTGGTCCTCGGGCGTCGGTTCCGGAGTGCGCGTCACGTCCAGGAGGACGGTGCCGATGTCGACGGCGCTGATCCCGTCGACCATCGCGTGATGGGTCTTGGTGATGATCGCGAACCGGCCGTCGGCCAGACCCTCGACGAGGTAGATCTCCCACAGCGGCCGGGAGCGGTCGAGCGGCCGGGCCTGCAGCCGTCCGACGAGCTGGCGCAGCTGGTCGTCGTTGCCCGGCTTCGGCAGCGCGCTGCGCCGCACGTGGTAGGTGATGTCGAAGTCCTCGTCGTCGACCCACACCGGGTTCGCGAGGTGGCCCGGCACCCACCGGATCTTCTGCCGGTATCGCGGCACCAATGAGATCCGTCGGGCGACGAGATCGCAGAACGCCTCGTAGTCGAACGGCTCGCCGTCCGGGGGCGTGAACCGCGCCACGCTGCCGACGTGCATCGCCGTCGTCGGCGACTCCAGGTACAGAAAGGAGGCGTCGAGAGCGGAGAGGCGCTGCGTCATCCGAGAAGCCCGTTCACATCAACAGTGTTTCAGGCACGGGGAGTTCTACGCCTACGACGGTCAGCCGCGCAGGCTCAGGCCGAGCAACGCCTCGAGCTGGTCGAGCGTCTCCTGAGGGGTGACGTGATGGATGCCGAGCATCCCGACCTCAGCCGCACCCTGGATGTTCGGGGCCAAATCGTCCACGAACACGCACTCCTGCGGCTGCAGGCCGAGCCGCTGCGCGACCAGGTGGTAGATCCGCGCCTCGGGCTTGCGCATGCCGACCTCGCCGGAGATGACGATGACGTCGAAGAGCTCGTCCCACCCTTCGCGCGGATAGGTGTTGCCCCACGAGTTCGACAGCAACGCCGTCGACAGCCCGGCCGCCTTCGCGTGCTTCAATGCCTCGGCCATGATCGGCTCCTCGCCGAACCCCGAGAACATCCGGGTGAGCAGACCCTCGCCTTCGACCGGACGGCCATCAACCGTCTTCAGCCGTTTCGCGAGCTCCCGCTCGAAGTCAGGGACCTCGATCTCGCCGCGTTCCAACGCGTGGACCGGGCTTTCCTGCGCGTCCTCGCCGTACGACGTGCCGAGCCAGTCGCGCATCGCGTCGCGGAAGCTGTCCGGGTCGATGCCGTCGCCGTCGACGAAGGAGCTCATCGAGTTGATCAGCGGCGAGGTCAGCACACCGCCGTAGTCGAAGATCACGCCTTTGAGGTCGGCCACGCACCGACACTAGGGCTTGCGGCTGGCCACCAAGCAATCGAGGTCTGGCGGCTCAGCGCCGCGTGAGACCGAGCCCGCTCGCAGCGTCCGCAAGGCGATCGTCGAACGTCGCGATCTCACCGGCAGCTGTTTCGGCGGCCAGCAGGACACCACAGTCGGGAAGCCGAAGGCCCGTCTCCGCTCGCAGCTGCGCAAGCCGAACGGGCGCATCATCGCCGAGCGGAATGCGGAGTAACACCGCTGGGCCAGGTGATACACCACGCGCAGCGACCTCGACCTGCGGCCTCGTCAGGGCGCGCAGCTCGGCGAGGCCGTGGGAGTCGGTGATGGGGTGCCGAGGATCGCCTGCTCCGCCTGGTCGGCTTGCGCGAGCGGCACCAGGTCGCGGAACCTCGGGCCGATGTCGACCTCGAGCACGTTGTTGCCTGTCACCTCATCGAGGGTCGCGCCGTCGAACTGCGCCGCGAGGAGCTGAGCCCACTCGGACAGGTCTGCGGAGTAGTCGATCGTGGCGACCCCCTTGCCGCGGAACAGGGTGTTGCCTACCGAGGCGATCTTGAAGTCACGTCGCCGCAGCTGCTTGGCGACGTCGCCCGCCAACCCGGTCGTGAGCGTGGCGTTCTTCACGACGAGCTTCGCCTGCTCGGTGACCGGTGTCGACTGCGTGGGCGCCGGGCATGGCGGCAGGGCCTTCGGCGCGCTGGTGGAGTCACCGAACACCTGCCGGTAGCCGAAGTAGCCACCGCCGGCGACGACCACGATGGCGACGAGCACCGCGCTGCGGCGGCGCCAGTTGCGGCGCTTGCGACGTGGCGACAGGTCGCCACGTCCGAGGATCGTCACGGGACCCGATGGTAGAGAATGCGGGCCATGGACTTTGCCCTGTCGGCCGCGGCCGAGGACTACGCCAAGCGCCTCAACGACTTCATGGACTCCCATGTCTATCCGGCCGAGGCGGTGTACCGGCAGCAGCGCGCAGCACTCGTCGCCGAGGGCCGCGGGCACTTCGTCCCCCCGGTCGTCGAAGACCTCAAGGTCGAGGCGCGAAACCGTGGGCTGTGGAACCTCTTCCTGCCGGCCGAGTCAGGGCTGACCAACGTCGAGTACGCCCACCTCGCCGAGATCACCGGGCACTCGCCGCACCTCGCGCCGGAGGCACTGAACTGCGCGGCACCCGACACCGGCAACATGGAGGTGCTGCACCTGTTCGGCACGCCCGAGCAGAAGGAGCGCTGGCTGCGGCCGCTTCTCGACGGCGAGATCCGTTCCGCTTTCGCGATGACCGAGCCGGCCGTCGCCTCGTCGGACGCGACGAACATCTCCACCGAGATCAAGCGCGCCGGTGACGAGTACGTCATCAACGGCCGCAAGTGGTGGATCAGCGGCTCGGCCGACCCGCGGTGCGCGGTGATGATCGTCATGGGCAAGACCGACCCGGACGGGCCGGCGCACGCGCAGCAGTCGATGATCCTCGTCCCGATGGACACTCCGGGCGTGACCGTCGTACGCCCGCTGCCGGTGTTCGGCTACTGGGACCAGCACGGCCACTGTGAGATCAGCTTCGACAACGTCCGCGTGCCGGCGTCCAACCTGATCTCCGAAGAGGGGGCCGGCTTCGCGATCGCGCAGGCCCGGCTCGGCCCGGGCCGGATCCACCACTGCATGCGCGCGGTGGGAATGGCCGAACACGCCCTCGACCTGATGTGCAAGCGCGCGGCCTCCCGGGTCGCGTTCGGCAAGCCGATCGCGCAGCAGGGCACCGTCCAGGCCGCTGTCGCAGAGTCCCGGATGGCGATCGAGCAGGCCCGCCTGCTGACCCTGAAGACCGCCTGGCTGATCGACACCGTCGGCGCCAAGGGAGCGCGCACCGAAGTCGCGGCGATCAAGGTGATCGCGCCGCGGGTGGCGTGCGAGGTCATCGATCGCGCGATCCAGGTTCACGGCGGTGGCGGCGTGAGCGATGACTTCCCGCTCGCCGAGATGTACGCCCACGCCCGGACGCTGCGCATCGCCGACGGCCCGGACGAGGTGCACATCAGGTCGGTGGCACGCCAGCAGCTCGGTCCCTACCTGCAGAGGTAGGGCACAGCTGCGGGATTGGCCATTGACTGGCCCGACCCGCAACCCGCAGTCTCCTCGCCCGGTCAACCCCGAGGAGATCGCAGTGCGAGACGGTACGAACATCGGCGCGACGGTACTGCTGCTGCGCAAGGCGCCGCGGCTCGATGGACCCTTCGACGACGAGCCCGGCGGGCGGTCCCACGTCGCGACGGTGCACGGCAGCCTGGCCCTCGCGTTCGCCCAGTCGACCGCAGCAGCCCTGCCGTTACGGCTGGTGCCCCCGGCCGGTGGCGCGCCGCCGGCGCACGACACGGTCGCCCTGCCGGCGGCGCCGCTGCCCGACCCGCGCCCCGTGATCGGGCCCCTCACCCACGCGATCGCCGAGGTACTGACCGGCCTGCGGCCGCCGCAGCAGCTCTCCGAGGTCGCGACGCTGGAGGTGCTCACCTGGCTGGAACGCAACGCGAGGTGGCACTCGCCACGTGACGCCGGCTCGCTGCGGCGTCCCCCGGCACCGCCGCCGCGACCCCGGGTTCGCCGGGTGCGGGTGTGCGAGCCACGTCGCGGTGTGCTGGAGGTCGCCGCCGCCGTGGAGGTCGGCTCGCGGGTCCGCGCGATGGCGCTGCGCTTGCAAGTCGGCAGGCAGAGCGCGTTCTACAGCGCCGAGCAGGGCCCGCTGAGGTGGCGCTGCACGGCAGTCCGCGTCGGCTGAGCGTTTCGGCGCTGTCCGCTCGCTGCCAGTGCCTGTCGTGGCCGCGACAATTCGCGCATCTGCTCTGGCGGCGGCGCGTTCAAGATCTTTATCGTCCGCCCGCTTTCGACCAGCGGGAGGGAACTGAAATGCAGCTGACACTTGCCGGGCGAGTCGACGTCGCTGACGCGCCGGCTCCGGCCGAACGACCCAAGCTCCGGCTCGTCCCGGCGCTGCCGGAGCCGCCGAAGCTCTACGACGTCTCACGGCGGATCTCACGCAGCGACCCGCGACGAGTCGCCGAGAGCTTCGCCCGGGGCGTCGCGGAGGTCATGGCCCGGTGCCGGCCGGTCGACCAGCTCCGCGAGCTCGCGTCTTGGGAGGTCGTGCGGATCATCGAACGCGCCGCGACCCGCCAGCGGCGCGACCCGCGACGAGCGGCGCTGCACCCGCGGCTGCGCTCCGTGCACCTCGCGGCGCCGTGCGACGGCGTCGTCGAGGCATGCGCGGTCGTCGACGGCGGACGCCGGACGCACGCGATGGCGTTCCGGCTGGAGCGTTACGAGAACACCTGGCGCGCGACCGTCGTACAGCTGGGCTGACGCGACGCCGGCTACGCGCTCTGGTTGGTCGGCGCGCCGTGGCAGCGCTTGTACTTGCGTCCCGAGCCGCACGGACACGGCGCGTTGCGCGACGCGTTGGCGAACCCGCCGCCGTTACTGCCGGCCGCCGGCTCCGAACGCCGCTCGACACCCCCGGCGCCGTCGACGCTCGGCGCGCTGTACTGCAGGTTCGCCGCCGGCGCATGGCTCGGCGCGCCGATGGCCTTGCCGATGACGTCGGCAACCGACTGGTGCTCGACGGAGGGCGCAGCCGCCGGCGCCACGACGGCCGCAGCCTCGCCGGCTTCGGCGTCGTCGGGCAACGGCGCGGCGGGCTCGCCGCCGTCGTCGGCGGCGTCGGCGCCCTCCGGCTGGGCGGCGAGCTGCTCGACATTGACCTGGACGTAGTAGAGGAAGCCGACGGCCTCTTCCTTGATGCCGTCCATCATCGCGGTGAACATGTCGAAGGCCTCGCGCTGGTACTCGATCAGCGGGTCGCGCTGGCCGTACCCGCGCAGGCCGATGCCCTCCTGGAGGTAGTCCATCTCGTAGAGGTGCTCACGCCACTTGCGGTCGAGCACCTCGAGCAGGACCCGCCGTTCGAGCTCGCGCAGGATCGGCTCGCCGTCGGGCCCGTTGCCCAGCTCGGCCTCACGCCGGTCGTAGGCCGCCTGCGCGTCAGCGCACAGCTCGTCGACGAGGTATTCGGAGGACAGCCCGCCACCCGACCGCTCGTCGAGCTCCTCGACCGTCACGCCGATCGGGTAGAGCTGCTTGAGCCCCGACCACAACGCGTCCAGGTCCCAGTCCTCGGCGTAGCCGGCGCTGGTGGCGCCCTGGACGTACGCCGTGATGACGTCGTCGATCATGTGGCGGATCTGCTCGTGCAGGTCCTCGCCGGACAGCACGCGCCGGCGCTCGTCGTAGATGACGGTGCGCTGCTTGTTGAGCACCTCGTCGTACTTCAGGACGTTCTTGCGGATCTCGAAGTTCTGCTGCTCGATCTGGGTCTGCGCGGAGCGAATCGAGCGCGACACCATCTTCGACTCGATCGGGATGTCCTCGGGCAGGTTCAGCCGATCCATGATCGCTTCGACCATGTGCGCGTTGAACAGCTGCATGAGGTCGTCGCCGAGCGAGAGGTAGAAGCGTGACTCGCCGGGGTCGCCCTGGCGACCCGACCGGCCGCGCAACTGGTTGTCGATGCGCCGCGAGTCGTGTCGCTCGGTGCCCAGCACGTACAGGCCACCGAGACCGACGACCTCTTCGTGCTCGGCGGCGACGGCCTGCTTGGAGCCCTCCAGCGCCGCCGACCAGGCGGCCTCGAACTCCTCGGGCGTCTCGACCGGCGTCAGCCCGCGGCGGGCGAGCTCAGCAGTGGCCAGCACCTCCGGGTTGCCGCCGAGCATGATGTCGGTGCCTCGCCCGGCCATGTTCGTCGCGACCGTGACCGCGCCCTTGCGGCCCGCCTGGGCGACGATCGCCGCTTCCTTCTCGTGGAACTTCGCGTTCAGCACCTCGTGGGGTACGCCGCGGCGCAGCAGCAGCCCGGACAGGTGCTCGCTCTTCTCGACGCTGGTCGTGCCGACCAGGATCGGCTGCCCCTTCTCGTGGCGCTCGGCGATGTCCTCGACGACGGCGGCCCACTTGGCGTCCTCGGTCTTGTAGACGATGTCCGCGGCGTCGATGCGGATCATCTCCCGGTTGGTCGGGATCGGCACCACGCCGAGCTTGTAGACCTGGTCGAACTCGGCGGCCTCGGTCGCGGCCGTGCCGGTCATGCCGCCGAGCTTGTCGTAGAGCCGGAAGTAGTTCTGCAGCGTGATCGTCGCGAGGGTCTGGTTCTCCTGCTTGATCTCGACGCCTTCCTTGGCCTCGATCGCCTGGTGCATTCCCTCGTTGTAACGGCGGCCGTGCAGGATACGACCGGTGAACTCGTCGACGATGAGGACCTCGCCGTTCATGACGACGTAGTCCTTGTCGCGCTTGAACAGCTCCTTGGCCTTCAACGCGTTGTTGAGATAGCCGACGAGCGGGGTGTTGACCGCCTCGTAGAGGTTCTCGATGCCGAGCTCGTCCTCGACCCGCTCCACCGCCGACTCGAGGACACTCATCGTGCGCTTGCCCTCGTCGCACTCGTAGTCCTCGTCGCGCTTCAACCGGGCAGCGATCCGGGCGAACTCGACGTACCACTTGGCGTTGTGCTCGGCCGGGCCGCTGATGATCAGCGGGGTGCGTGCCTCGTCGATGAGGATGGAGTCGACCTCGTCGACGATCGCGTAGTTGTGGCCGCGCTGGACCAGGTCGGCCGGCGTCCACGCCATGTTGTCGCGCAGGTAGTCGAACCCGAACTCGTTGTTGGTGCCGTAGGTGACGTCGCACGCGTAGGCCTCGCGGCGGACGGCGGGCGTCTGCTGCGCGAGGATCACCCCGACCGACAGGCCGAGGAAGCGATGGATGCGGCCCATCCACTCGGCGTCGCGCTTGGCGAGGTAGTCGTTGGTCGTGACGACGTGCACACCCTTGCCCGACAGCGCGTTGAGGTAGGCGGCGAGGACGCCGGTGAGGGTCTTGCCCTCGCCGGTGCGCATCTCGGCGATGTTGCCCAGGTGCATCGCCGCCGCGCCCATCAGCTGGACGTGGAACGGGCGCTGCCCCAACGTCCGGGTCGCCGCCTCCCGCACGACGGCGAACGCCTCAGCAGCCAGGTCGTCGAGCGTCTCGCCCTCGGCGTACCGCTGCTTGAACTGCGCGGTCTGCGCCCGCAGCTCGTCGTCGGACATCGCTTCGAAGTCTTCGGCGAGCAACTCGACCTGGGATGCGATCGCCTCGAGCTTGCGCAGGATCTTCGTCTCGCCGGCGCGCATGATCCGGTCGAACACGGCCAAGGGGCGGCTCTCCAGACACGTCGACAGCAGTTCGCGCGGCCCGTTCGGGCAGCGTGAATCAGTCTACGGCCGCTTTTCCGACCTGCGATCCGAGCCATTCCGCAAACGTCTGGGTGCCTCGCGGGCCGGGCCCGTCCGGCAGCAGCCCGCCGCCCGCGAGCGCCTTGCCCATCCTGCCGGGCACCCGAAATCCCACGACCGGGCGTCGATTGCCCCGTGCTCGCCAGACCAGGCGCACCAGGTCCGGCATGTCGTGGACCTGCGGGCCGGCCAGGTCCGGAGCCCGTCCCATCGGCGCTGCGGCCGCGATCTGCGCCAGCGCCTGCCCCGCCTCGCGTGCGGCGATCGGCTGGCTTCGCATCCGTGGCACGGTCATCACCGGAACGAGCGCTGCGGGCGCTTTCGGGAGCCGGTCGATCAGCTGGCCGGGGAACTCGTGGAACTGCGTCGCGCGCAGGATCGTGAACGGCACCGGCCCGGCCGCCACGAGCTCCTCCTGACGGCGCTTGCCGAAGTAATAGCCGAGGTCGACCCGATCACAACCCACGATCGACAGCGTCACGAGATGCCCGACCCCCGCCTTCGCGGCGGCTGTGATCAGGTTGGTGGTCGCCGCCTCGAAGAAGGCCACCGACTTCGCCTTCGCGCTCGCCGCGACATTGCCGACGTCGACGATGACCTCGGCGCCGACGAGCGCCGCGTCGAGCCCGGTCCCGGCGGCGACGTCGACGCCGGTCGAGCGCGCGATGACCGCCGGCTCGTGACCGCTGTCCCGGAGTGCCTCGACGACATGACGCCCGACCACCCCGGTCCCGCCTACGACCGCGACCCGCACCCGATCCTCATCCCCACCAGAACGAGGCGGCAATCACGGCGTACAGCCCGCACAGCGCCGCGCCCTCGAGCCACTCGTACTCGCCGTCGATGATCACGAAGCTCACCGCCAGAACCGAGGCGACCACCGTCGAGACCAACAGCGGCGGGAAAGCGAGGGTGAAGGTGGCGCCGCCGATGAGCGGTGAGGCGATCACGAGCACCGGGGCCAGCACCAGCGCGATCTGCAGCGGCGAGTTGAGGATCACCGACAGGGCGTGGTCGGCGCGACCGCGAGCGGCGAGCTGGATGCCGACGACGTTCTCCACCGCGTTGCCGGCGATGGCGACGATCACCAGGCCCGCGAACGCCTGGCTGATGTGCAACGAGGTCAGCGACGGCTGGAGGGCGGCGACGAACCAGTCCGAGACGACGGCAGCCAGGACGCCGGTGACGGCCAGGGCGGCAATCGCGACCGGGACCGGCCAAACCTGGCCCGGCGACTCGGCGTCGGCCGCCTCACTCTCGCCCCGACGCAACGATGACGGCACCGACATCGCGAAGACCGCGAGCAGGACCACCGAGGCGACGACCGACAGCGCATGCTCGTGTCGTCCGGCGGGGCTGCCGACGTAGGAGGCGAGGCTCGGCACCAGCATCGCGGCGACCGCGAGAATCATCAGTGCGATCAGCGTGCGAGCCCGGTTCGCGTCGAAGGACTGCCGACCATGGCGAAGGCCGCCGACGACGAACGCCAGTCCCAGTACGAGTAGGACGTTGGACAGGATCGAGCCGATGATCGCGGCCTCGACGACCTTCACGAGATGGTCGCGCAGCGCGAAGATGCACACGAAGAGCTCGGGCAGGTTCCCCAGCGCGCTCTGCACCACTCCCGTCGCTCCCGAGCCGAGCCGGTCGGCGACCTGCTCGACACTTCGGCCCACGAGCGCCGCCAGCGCGGCGAGCGCCAAGCCGGAGACGACGAACGTCGCGACGTGCGCCGAGTGCGCGTAGTGCAGGACTGCGGCGACGACAGTGAACGCGGCCGCCGCGCCGACCACGAGGCGGTCTGATCGGGTCAGCACTGCCGGTCAGGTGATCTCGAGCAGCTTCTCGCGCACGGCGTAGACGACGGCTTCCATCCGCGAGTGCAGCTGCAGCTTCTCGAGGATGTTGCGGATGTGGTTCTTCACCGTGTTCTCGCTGATGAACAGCTCCTTGGCGATGTCGCGGTTGTTCATGCCTTTCGCGACGAGCCGGAGCACCTCCATCTCGCGATCGGTCAGCCGAGGGACCGGAACCTGCTGACGGTCCTCGCCGCGCTTGATCATCGAGGCGAACTCGTTGAGCAGCTTCGATGCCATCGACGGCGAGATCAGCGACTGGCCGCCGTGGACCGCCCGGATCGCGGAGGCGACCTCGTCGATCGGGATCTCCTTGAGCAGGTAGCCCATCGCGCCGGCCTTGATCGCGTCGTAGAGGTCGGCCTCCTCGTCGCTGATCGTCAGCATGATGATCTTGGCGCTCGGCACCGCGTCCTTGATCGCGACGCAGGCGTCGATGCCGCCCCGCTTGGGCATCCGGACGTCCATGAGTACGACGTCGGGAGTGAACTCGATCGACTTCTCCACCGCATCGGCGCCGTCCTCGGCCTCGCCGACGACATCGATGTCAGGCTCGGAGCCGAGCACCATCTCCAGTCCCCGGCGGAACAGCGCGTGGTCGTCGACCACCAGCACCCGGATCGGGTCGCCATCCCCCGGCGGCAGCTGCCCGAGCGAGCCGCTGTCGGTCATGTCGGTCACTGTGCCCGCCCCATCCAATCGAGGTCGCGAGACCGCGGGAGCGCGGCTAGTTGCTCATGATCGCACGGTCCGTGCGCAGCAACGCCGAGGTCGCGTTCGCCACGGACTGCGGCGTACGCGTGCCGTGGTGAACGCGCTTGCGGTCGGCGGCCCGCCGCATCTGGTGATCCAGCTTGTCGGCGGCGAGCTCGAGTGCGGCGAACACGTCGGCCGCGCCGGCCACTGCCCGCAGCACGGCGCCTCTGGTGCGGCAGGTCAGCTCGATGCGCACCCGCTGGGCGGGTTGGCGAGGACTTCGTTCCTGGCGGATGTCCACCTCGACCCGGTCACACTTGCCGTCGAGCTTCGCCAGCCGCTCCAACCTGACCTGCGCGTTGTTGCGGAACCGTCCGCCGACGCTGGTGTTGTGTGCCCTGACGACGACATCCATCTGGGGACCTCCTCAGGTTGTGCGGCATTCCCACCATGCCACTCGACTGCGATCCCGGCCAGCACTCGGCGCGGTACCCGCTAGCCGCGGCGCCGGGTGGCGGCGACCGCCGCGGCAGCCGTGACGTGCACCTGCCCCGCAGCGAGCGCTCTACTCGCCTCGCACAGGGTCGCTCCGGTCGTCACGAGGTCATCGACCACCACCACCGTGAGCGGGCGCAGCACCGTTGCCGCCCACGGTCGGACGACGAACGCGCCGCGCAGGTTCAGCGCTCGTTGGGTCGCCGACAGTCCCGCGGAGTCGGCAACGAGGCGGGCGTGGCCGAGGGCCGGCACGACCTGTGCCGGCGTCCGGCCGCGCCGCAGCGCCCGCGCAGCGCGCCGGGCGAGCAGCGCGACGACGTCGTCGCCGCGCTGGCGGACGGCAGCGGCGCTCGACGGGACCGGCACGAGCGCCACAGGTCCCTCGCGACCGCTCAACGACTCACGCACCGCGTCCGCGAGCGCCACCGCCAGTGTGTCGGCGAGGCCGGCGAGGCCGCGCTCCTTGAAGCCGAGCAGCAGCTGCCGGACCGAGCCGTCGTAGGAGGCGACCACCCACAGCGGCGGGAGGCCGGCCGGGCTCGGCGTCGGACGGTGCGGGCGAGCCCGCTCCTCGAGGGGTGCGCGGCAACGCCGACAGGCCGAAGCCCCGGGCTCGCCGCACGAGGCGCAGCGCGGCGGGCAGAGCAGGTCCAGCAGCGACATCCGGCCAACCTGCCGGCGACACCGCTGCTGCGTCGCAGCGGCGGCGATCTGTGGCTATGACCGCTATCCGGCGTACGACGGGGAAACCCCGGCCGAGACCCGCTCCCAGCGATGGCCGACGAGCCGCCAGGTCCCGGCGGCACCGCTGGCGAGGACCGGTCGACCTGGCGCCGCTGCGACCTCGGCCACGTCCGCCGGCAGCCCTGGCCCCGACAGGTCCACGACCGTGTAGCCGTCGACGCTGGTCTCGACCACCCGGCGACCCGAGCCGTGCGGATCGGACGCCGTCGCGACCAGCTCGTCTGCGTCGGCCCACGCGACCCCGGCGACGTCGAACGAGCTCGGCAGCACCACTCGCGACGCCCCGACCGAGAGCCGGTCATGCCGCTCGGCGATCGTGGCGACTCGCAGCTGCGGCGAGCTGCCGCCGACGACGAACGCCAGCCGGGTGCCGTCACGCGACACGGCGAGAGACCGGATCGGCTGGCCCGCCAGTGCGGGCGGCAGCCGCACCGGGCGCAGCACCCCGTTGAGGCTCACGGCGTAGACCTTGCCCGGCGCGGTCGCGACCAGGGTCTGCCCGTCCGGGGTGAAGCAGGGCACCGTCACCGTGGGCGCGTGCAGGCGCGGCAACAGCGGGCCGGCAGCGTCACCGGTCAGCAGCTCGAAGCCGCCCGCGGTGCGCCGCAGCGCCGCGACCAACGTGCCGTCGGCGCTTCGCGCCACACCCGCCAAGTGCGGGGTGCGCAGCGCCTGCGGCACGACGGCGTCGAGTCCGGTCACCGTGCCGGCATGCACGACCAGCGCGCCGGGGGTCGACGGGGGCGCGCTCGGGTCGAACTGCGGCCACGACCGAACCGGCTGCAGGCTCGGAGCCTCATGCGTCGACAGCGATGCACCGGTGGCGAGCAACCGCACCGCGCTCACCGACGGGATCTGACGCAACGTCCACACGATCTGCGCCGAGAGCCGCACCAGGTCCGCCGGACTGATCTGACGAACCCCGGCCGAGAGGTCGACCTCGGCAACCCCGTCGGCGCTGATCGGCACGTTGCCGACCAGCGTGGTGCCGCGCGGCACCGCGGTCCGGACCCCAGCGGCCAGCAGCGGGTCCGGGCCGGCGAGCAACGCGCGCATCAGGGTCGTCGCCAGACCCGGCTCCTCCGGCGGCTCGAGCACCGGCTCCGGTACGACGCGGTCGCCGTCGGGGGTGAGGAAGTACAGCGACGCCGGCTGCAGGACCTCCTCGACGTCCACGGCCGACAGCAGCGCGCCGGGGGCGAGGCTCGCGATCCGCCACTCTCCGCCGACCCGGGTGAGGGTGAAGGTGCGCCGCAACGTGCCGGACACGACCCGGTAGACCCCACCCGGGCCGATCCGCCCCACCCGCCGGGCGCGCAGGTCGACGTGACGCGCGTCGACCCTGCTGATGACGGGCGGGTCGGCGTAGACGGTGATCGTCGACGTGGCGCTCCATGACGCGCTGCCGCCGAGGTAGGACCGCGCGACGGCGTACCCGTTGTCGCTGTCCACCATCGCGTTGAGGAAGCCGGCCACCAGCTCGACGGGGGTGGCCGACGGCTGAGGTAACGCCGGCACCTCGTGCACCGCCGCGCCGTCCACGCCCTGGCCGGCAGCCGGCACCGGGTCGCCGAGGTGGACGGCTGAGGAGTCGGGCACCCCGGCACATGCCGCGGCCCCCGCGGCGAGGCCGACCGCGACCAGCCCGGTCAGCCAGGTTCGCGATCTCATCGGGCGATCGGGGCGGCCGGCGGCGCGAGCTCGTCGGTGGCGTCGTCCGGTTCGAGCGGCAGCGGCGAGGCGACGATCGTCCCGCCGGCCTGCCAGGGCAAGGTCATCCGGAACACCGACCCCCGATCCGGCTCCCCCCACGCCTGCAGCCAACCGCCATGCAGCCGCACGTCCTCGAGCGCGATGGACAACCCGAGGCCGGTGCCGCCGGTGGTCCGCGCGCGGGCCGGGTCGGCGCGCCAGAACCTGCCGAAGACCAGCGACGCGTCACCCGGCCGCAACCCGACCCCACGGTCGCGGACGGTGACCGCGACCCCACCGTCGTCGGCCCGCAGCCGGACCGTGACCGGCCGCCCTTCACCGTGCTCGAGTGCGTTGGTGACCAGGTTGCGCAGCACCCGGTCGATGCGCCGGGCGTCGACGTCGACGACGACCGGCTCGGCCGGAAGGTCGGCCTCGATCGGCGCCTGGCGCCGATCCGACAGCGGCGTCGCCAGCGCGATCACCCGGCTCACGAGCTGCACCAGGTCGATCGGCTCCGCCTCGAGCAGCGCGGCGCCGGCGTCGTACCGGCTGATCTCGAGCAGGTCCGCCAGCAGCGACTCGAAGCGGTCCAGCTGTGCCTGGAGCAGCTCGGAGGATCGGGTGAGCTCCGGCGGGAGCGCGTCGCTCGAGTCGTGCAGCACGTCGGCGGCCATGCGGATCGTGGTGATGGGCGTGCGCAGCTCGTGGGAGACGTCGGCGACGAACCGGCGCTGCAACCGGGACATCTCGCGCAGCTGGGAGATCTGTTGTTGAAGGGTGTCCGCCATCCGGTTGAAAGAGGCCGCCAGCGTGGCCAGGTCGTCCTCGCCGCGGATCTGCATCCGCTCCTTGAGCCGGCCGGCGGCCAGCCGTTCCGCGGTGGCCGCCGCCTGCCGGACGGGCCGCACGACCTCCCGGGTCACCACGGCGGCGATGCCGACCAGCAGCAGGACCAGGGCGGCGCCGGCGAACAGCATCGTGCGTTCGACGAGCCGAAGCGTCGCGGCTTCGCGATTGAGCGGGAACAGGTAGTAGAGCTGGTAGCGCACGGCGCCCGCCTGCACCGGCGCGCCGATCGCCAGGCCCGCGCCGTGGGAGGAGCCACTGCGCAGGCGCACGTACGCCCACGCCTCGCGTCCGGACTTCGCGACGGCCGTGCGCAGGCTCGCCGGGATGCTGAGCACGGCATCCTCAGGCCCGTACGACGCAAGACCGCCGTTGGCCGCAAGCATCACGACGTCGTAGTCGCCCTGCTCACCGGACAGCTGGGTGACCACGGCGTACGCGGTCCGCTCGACGGCGTTGGGGTTGTCGTCCGGCAACGCGAGGAACTGGTCACGCGCCCGCTCGACCCCGGTGCCGAGCTCGCTCTGCGCCGCCCGCGTGGCCGAACCGAGCAGCCCGCTGCGGACCTGGTGCAAGATCGTCGCGCCGATCCCGACGCTGACCGTGGCGGACAGGATCAGGGTGGTGGCGACGACGCGGGTCTGCAGCGACGCGCGCCAGCGATGGCGTACCGCCCGCCCCGCGGCCAGCGGTGTCGCCTTCACGTCGGTCCCGCCTTGTAACCCACCCCCCGGACGGTCACCACGATCTCCGGGTGCTCCGGATCGCGCTCGACCTTCGCTCGCAGCCGCTGGACGTGGACGTTCACCAGCCGGGTGTCGGCGACGTGGCGATAGCCCCACACCTGTTCGAGCAGCTGGTCGCGCGTGAAGACCAACCGCGGCTTGCGCGCGAGCGCCACGAGCAGGTCGAACTCGAGCGGGGTCAACGCGATCGGCTCACCCCCTCGACTGACCAGGTGACCGTTCACGTCGATGACCAGGTCGCCGATCTGCAGCGTCTCGCCGGTCTGGTCGGCCGGCTGGCGCAACCGCGCCCGGATCCGGGCCACCAGCTCCTTGGGCTTGAACGGCTTGACGATGTAGTCGTCGGCGCCGGAGTCCAAGCCGGTGACGACGTCCACGGTGTCGCCGCGAGCGGTCAGCATCACGATCGGTGTTGCGCTCTCCGCTCGGATCGCCCGGCAGACGTCGACGCCGTCCGTGCCCGGCAGCATCAGGTCGAGCAGCACCAGGTCCGGCTTGGTGGAGTGGAAGGCGCCCAGCGCCGCGTCGCCGTCGCCGACGAAGGAGGGTTCGAAGCCTTCGTTGCGCAAGACGATGCCGAGCATCTCGGACAACGCCGGGTCGTCATCGACGACCAGCACCTTTGCCCGCATCCCACCATCGTGGCATCGACGCCGCCGGTCCACAGATTCCCGACCGCACCCGCAGCAGCGCCCGGGCCGTCACTGCCAGAGCTGAGCCTGCTTGCATGCGGCCCACCCGAGCCACTGCCACCGTCGTGATCGACGAGTGGCGCGTCGTGGCGTACGCGTCACGCTCGCTGAGCGAGGACGAGGTACGCCGGGTGCGGCGTCGCGTCGAACGCAGCCTCGCCAGGGCGGCCCGACGGGCGACGCTCCGCCGGTCGCCGCGCGTCGACGTCGAGGTCGGTCAGTAGCGGTACGCGTCGCTCTTGTACGGGCCGTCCACCGGCACGCCGATGTAGTCCGCCTGCTCCTGGGTCAGCGTCGTCAGCTTCACGCCGAGCGCGTCCAGGTGCAGCCGGGCGACCTTCTCGTCGAGGTGCTTGGGCAGGACGTAGACGCCGACCGGGTACTCGTCGGTCTTGGTGAACAGCTCGACCTGGGCCAGCGTCTGGTTCGTGAAGGAGTTGCTCATGACGAACGACGGGTGACCGGTCGCGTTGCCGAGGTTCAGCAGCCGACCTTCGCTCAGCACGATGATCGAGTGACCGTCGGCGAAGAACCACTCGTCGACCTGCGGCTTGACGTTGACGCACTTCACGCCGGGCAGTGTCGCGAGGCCCGCCATGTCGATCTCGTTGTCGAAGTGGCCGATGTTGCCGACGATCGCGCCCTGCTTCATCCGCGCCATGTCCGAGGCCATGATGATGTTGAAGTTGCCGGTGGTCGTCACGAAGATGTCGGCGGTCTCGACGACGTCTTGCAGGGTGAGCACCTGGTAGCCGTCCATCGCCGCCTGCAGTGCGCAGATCGGGTCGATCTCGGTGACGATCACCCGGGCACCCTGGCCGCGAAGCGACTCCGCGCAGCCCTTGCCCACGTCGCCGTAGCCGCAGACCACCGCGACCTTGCCGCCGATGAGCACGTCCGTGCCGCGGTTGATGCCGTCGATGAGGGAGTGCCGGCAGCCGTACTTGTTGTCGAACTTCGACTTCGTGACCGAGTCGTTGACGTTGATCGCAGGGAACAGCAGCTCGCCACGCTCGTGCATCTGGTAGAGGCGGTGCACGCCCGTCGTGGTCTCCTCGGTGACGCCCTTGATCCCGCCCGAGATCTGCGTCCAGCGGGTCGGGTCCTCGGCGAGCGACTTGGTCAGCAGCCGGAGGATGACGGCGTACTCCTCGGAGTCGGCAGCCGACGGCTCCGGCACCGATCCGGCCTTTTCGAACTCGAGGCCCTTGTGCACGAGCAGCGTCGCGTCACCGCCGTCGTCGAGCAGCATGTTCGGCCCGCCGTCGGGCCACAGCAGCGCCTTCTCGGTGCAGTCCCAGTACTCCTCGAGGGTCTCGCCCTTCCACGCGAAGACCGGTACGCCGGCGGGTGCGTCGACGGTGCCGTTCGGACCGACGACGACCGCAGCCGCAGCGTGGTCCTGCGTCGAGAAGATGTTGCAGGAGGCCCAGCGCACCTCGGCGCCGAGCGCGACGAGCGTCTCGATCAGCACCGCGGTCTGGATCGTCATGTGCAGCGACCCGGTGATGCGGGCGCCGGCGAGCGGCTGCGCCGGGCCGTACTCGGCGCGCATCGCCATCAGGCCGGGCATCTCGTGCTCGGCGAGCGCGATCTCCTTGCGACCGAACTCGGCGAGGGACAGGTCGGCGACGCGGTAGTCCATCTCAGGGTGCTCCAGGGCTGTGGCGGGGAACGCGACGGTCGGTCGTGCTGGGCGTGCAGGTGCCAGGGTAGAGGGTGCGGGCGCGCTCAGCTGTGGGCCAACCGGGCCTTGAGATCGTCGATCGGCCCGATCGGCGTCGGATCGACGCCGATCGCCAGCGCCAGGTAGACGCTCGTGAAGTCGAGCAGCCCGATCAGCGAGGCGAGCCGCTCGATCGCGCTGTCGCCTTCGCCGCTCACCACCGACACGGCGACCCCGCGACTGGCGGCAACTTCGGCGGAGGCGTCGGCACGGGCGGCGGCGGCCCCGGACGCCGCGTCGTCGCGCAACAGGACCAGCCGCAACCGCAACGGGTCCTCGTCCTCCACCCGGTCGCGGAACAGGTCGTCGTCGGCGACGGCGCCCGCGAGCGCACCGTCGAGACTGACCGACTGGTTGTGGTGAGCCTCCGGCAGCGCACCCCACACGGCGGGCCACTTCGCGTTCTCGTTCAGCTGGCAGGCGCCGCGCAGGGCGGCGACCGCACCCACCTCGCCGCCTCCCCAGAACATCGGCAGTGAGCCGGCCAGCTCTGCAGCCAGCGCCTTCGCCGGGTTGACGAAGGACTCCCGGTCCGGTCGGCACACCTCGGCGATGGACTCCAGACGAAGCGCGGCCGCTTCGAGGTCGGCGTACGACGGGCCCAGGCCGAGCAACCCGAAGCGTTCGGCGACGACCAGCATCGGCACCGCAAGGGCCCACAGCGAGGCGCGAGGCGCGATCGCCGGGGTGACCGGGACGAACGCCCCGTGCTCGGAGCGGCAGTGCAGGTCCAACGGTGAGTCGGCGGTCCCGACACCGAGCAGCCGGGCGCCGCGGCGAGCCGCCTCGACGGCGCTGCTCAGCGTCTCCTCGGTGCGGCCAGAGCACGACACCGCCATGACGAGGTCGGCGGCGCCGACCCAGCCCGGCAGGCCGTAACCACGGTGCACCACGACCGGAATCGGCGCGGTGGCGGCGGTGAGCGTCGCGAGGACGTCTCCGGAGATGCCGGAGCCTCCCATCCCGGCCACGACGATCGCCCGCGGCCGCAGGTCGAGGCCGAGCGGGTCGAGCGAGGCCTCCGCGGCGGCGGCCAGCGACGCCCGGACCTGCGCGCCCGCCATCGCGGTGGCGCGCAGCATGTCCGAGCGGTCGAGGTCCGCCAGCGCCGCGAGGTCGTCGAGGCGGTCGAGCGCAAGGTCGCTCATGCGTCGGGCTTGCGAGCCTCGTCGACCAGCAGGACGGGGATGTCGTCGCGCACTGGATAGCCGTAGCCGCAACCGGTGCAGACCAGCTCGGCGGCGGCGTCGTCGACGCGCAGCTCGCCCCGGCAGTTCGGGCAGGCCAGGATCTCGAGCAGCGACGGGTCCAGATTCACGAGGCGAGACTAGTGCTCAGCCGAGCCGGGGCTAACGGCGGATGACGGAGAGCACCTCGTCACGCAACCGCGCCATCCCGGCCTCGTCGGGAGCCTCGACGTTGAGCCGGAGCAACGGCTCGGTGTTGGATGCCCGCACGTTGAACCAGCGGCCCTCGCCGACATCGACGGTGAGCCCGTCGAGCTCGTCGAGTTCGACACCCGGTTGCGCGCCGAAGGTGTCGCGCACCGCGGCGAGCGCGGCGGTCGGGTCGGCCACCTCGCTGTTGACCTCACCGGAGCCGACGTAGCGGCTGTAGTCCGCGAGCAGCGCGGACAGCGGACCCTCCGTCTGGCCGAGCGCCGCGAGGGTGTGCAGCGCAGCGAGCATCCCGGAGTCCGCCCCCCAGAAGTCCCGGAAGTAGAAGTGGCCGGAGTGCTCGCCGCCGAACACCGCGCCGGTCTCGGCCATCGTCGCCTTGATGAAGGAGTGGCCGACCCGGGTGCGCACCGGCGTACCGCCGCGCTCCCGCACGATCTCGGGCACCGCGCGGGAGGTGATCAGGTTGTGGATCACGGTCGCCGCAGGCTCCTTGCCGAGCTCGCGATCGGCGATCAACGCGGTGAGCACGGACGGCGAGACGATCTCGCCGCGCTCGTCGACCACGAAGCAGCGGTCCGCGTCACCGTCGAACGCCAGACCGATGTCGGCCCCGCGGGCGCGGACCTCCGCCTGGAGGTCGCGCAGGTTCGCCGGGTCGATCGGGTTCGCCTCGTGATGAGGGAAGCTGCCGTCGAGCTCGAAGTACATGCGGGTCAGCTCGATCGGGAGCTCGTCGAACACCTCGGGAACGGTCAGGCCGGCCATGCCGTTGCCGGCGTCGACGACCACCTTCAGCCGGCGGATCTCGCGAATGCCGGGAACCAGTCCGATCAGGTACGCCGCGTAGTCGGTGAGCAGGTTCTGCTCGGTGACGGTGCCGGGTGCCCGGTCGCCGGCCGGTACGCCCTGCTCGAGCATCCGTCGGATGTCGGCCAGACCACTGTCCTGGCCGACCGGCGCGGCGCCCGCGCGGCAGAGCTTGATGCCGTTGTAGCGGGCCGGGTTGTGGCTCGCGGTGAACATCGCCCCCGGGATGTCGAGGCTTCCTGACGCGAAGTAGAGCAAGTCGGTCGAGCCGAGGCCGGTCGCCACGACGTCGGCGCCCTGGGAGTTCGCACCCTCGGCGAATGCCGCCGCCAGCTCCGGCGAGCTGTCGCGCATGTCATGGGCGGTGACGACCCGGTCGGCCTCGAGCAGGCGCACGAAGGCCGCGCCGATGTCCCTGGCGATCGCGGCGTCGAGCTCGTCGGGGACGACGCCCCGCACGTCGTAGGCCTTGATGATCCGGTCGAGTGCGGCTGCCATCACTCGACGCTAGTAGGGCTCAGCGCTTCGCGGTGCGCTTCAGCACGTCGGCGAAGTCGAGCCGGCCAGTCGCGTCCCACCAGACCTTGTGCTCACAGGCGTGGCAGGACCGGAAGCTCACCGGGGTGCCGTCGGTCAGCGTCATCGCGAGGCTGGTCACCCGGTCACTGCCGCACGAGGCGCAGCTCTGCCCCATCCGGGCTCCGGGGCGGGTCAGCGAAGTGGCGTCGGCGAGGGTCATGCGGAAGGCCTCCAGGGGAAGATGCGACCCGACGTCCATCGGCGCTGCGCCCGGATACCTTGAGAAAACGGCGATTCCGCCACAAACCGGACAACCGCCCGGGTTGGGCTACGCCGTGGGCGGGATGACGCGCAAATGGCCGCGTCGGCCGAGCTCGGGAACCTCCGGGGCCTTGGTCACGACCGCCGCCGCGGGGCGGGCGGCCTCCCGGACCGCCTCGGCGAGCGCGGCGAGGTCGTCCTCGCCCGGCACCGCGGTCTCGGCGTCCACGTCGAGGCGGACCACCTCCCAGCCGCGCGGAGCGGTCAGCCGGTCGGCGTGGGCGTCGCAGAGGTCGTAGGAGTGCGGCTCGGCGTAGGTGGCGAGGGGGCCGACGACCGCCGTCGAGCTCGAGTAGGCATAGGTGAGCGTCGCGACCGCCGGGCGGCCGCATGCGGTCCGCGAACAGCGGCGCAGCGGGCTCACGCCGCGACGGTACCCGCCGAGGTGGCGCTCGGCCATCACCGACGGCGCGTCACGCGGTCGTGTCGCGAGGAGCGGACGAATCGCGCCGTTCGGGGTTCATCGCGCCGTACGCTTCGGCCGTGCGCCGCGACCGCCGTGGAAGAGGCGCCCGCGGCGTCCTCGCCCCGGCCGCCGTACCGCTGGCCGCCTCACCCGCCGACCGGTTCGATCGGATCGCCAGCGAGGCCGTCGAGCATGTCGAGCACCGTTGGCGCGACCAGCTCGCCGCAGTCGACTTCGCCGTCGATCTGGTGCCGCCCACCGACGTCGACCTCACCGCGGCCGCGGCCGAAGGGGCGATCGACGCCGGCGGCGTGCTGCTCGCCCAGATCGTGCGCCGACGTCACGACCGTCGCGCCGGCACCCAAACCTGCATCGTGCTCTACCGCAAGCCGATCGAGCTGCGGGCCCGCGACGCCGAGGACCTCGAAGACCTGGTGCACGACGTCGTGGTCCAGGTGATCTCGAACTACCTCGGCCTCGACCCTGACGTCGTCGATCCGGGCTTCGGCGAGGGGTAGCCCGGCGCGGTCAGCGACTGGCCAGCCGAGGGTCCTCCCTGACCGGCGGCAGCGGGATCGGCCCCGGCAGAGCGGTGAGCGGCTCCGCGGTGTTGAGGGCACCGTGCGCGCCGTCGAAGTGCAGGATGCGTACGCCGTAGACCGGCTGGTCGCCGACCGGCGTCACGACGAACGGCCACGAACCGGAGCTCGCCTTCACCAGGTCGGTGATGTCCACGGCGACGCTGTGGCCCGCCGGGACCGGGATCGTCCGGCTGCCGCCCTCCGGCGTGGTGACCCGTACCGAGGCCGCGCCCTGCGGTGCGCTGAGCAGCAGGAGGCACTCGCCCCCGTCGGGCTCCCGTCCGATCGCCACCGCCGCCGGGCCGGCCACCGCCGGCGTCACGGCGTCCCAGAAGTAGTCGGGGTCGAGCCGGCCGCCCGGTGAGGCGGTCGAGCGGCCCGCGGCGAAGACCGGCTGGTCGCTGCTGAGCAGCACCGCCCCGGTCGCCCCCGACAACGCCTTGGTGACGTCGACGAACTTGGTGCGACCAGGGCTCACGACGAACGACTTCACGCTCGACGGGGTGTACTCGCCCTGCGAGGTCACCACCTTGACCTCGACCGTCGCGTCGGCGAAACCGGGGTTGGCGACGACCAGCGCTCGGGGTCCGGACCCTTCCGGGAAGCCGGCGATCACCCCGTGCCGGGACGGCGCCGCGGTCGGCGGCACCAGGTCGCCGCCGTCGGGCGTCACGCCGCTGGTGTGCCGGTCCATCAGCGCCGCCGTCACCGCACCGCTTTCGGCGTGGACGTGGATCGCGACGTTCGGGATGTCAGGGGCGAACGCGTACACGCCGACCGTGTACTTCGACTCGGGCGGGACGATGATGTCGGCGATCCGGGGGGTGGAGACCGGCCCCTTCGGTGTCCACGCCGTGACGACGACATCGGCAGGAGTGCGCGCCGGGTTGGCAAGGAACAACCGGTCGGTGTAGCCGACCTTGCCGCTGCCGCCCACGAACCACCAGTTGGTCGCCGGCGGCAGGCAGGTCCCGCCGGCGAGAGCGCGGTAGCGGCCCTCGTCGGTCTCGACCAGCTCGTCGGCGACGACGTAGGCCGCGCTCGTCCCGGTGGTGGCGTACGCCACGGCTTCGCTGTGCAGGTCGTCGATGTGCAAGGAGTCGGTCGGGTTGAGATCGACCGGCGAGGTCTTCGACTTGCTCGTGCCGAACAACGTGCGCACCACGGTGGAGCCGGCCTCGACCGCCGGCGGCTGAAGGGCCTTGCCCACGTCGGCAGCCGCGGCGGTGCCGACCGTGTTGCGCGGTTGGCCGTTGACGACCGGGCAGGCGAGGGTCCGCGCGGTGACGGCGGCCGTGCCGACCGGGGCGTTGACCCGCTTCGCGGCACTCGAACCGGTCAGGAACGACACCAGCAGCACCGCGGCCAGCGCGACTGCGAACACCGGCAGGTCGCGCCTCATGACGTCACCCGATGGGGCACGTGCGGGCCGGCGCCGCTGCCGACCAGGACGACGCCGATCAGGGCGAGCAGCTCGAACAGCGCCCACCAGTGCCGGCTACCGCTGCGGTAGGTCACGTGGACCTGACCGCCGGCGCTGGGCAGCTCGAACGCCTGCGCCCACCCGTACGCCTTCGTGGGGTGCAGCGCCTGGCCGTCGAGCGTGGCGTGCCAGCCAGAGCTCGCCGGCTCGGCGAGCACCAGCAGCCGGCCCACCGTGCCCCCGGCAACCGTCGCACGCAGGTCAGTCGGGTCCTCCCCCACCGGGAGCACCGCGGTCGACGTCGAGGAGCTGACCTGGCCGCTGACCGCTGCGGTCGCGGCGGTAGGACTGAGCACGGTGAGCTCGCCGGCGGCCAGCGTCGAATGCCAAACGGTCGCACTCGGCACCGGGATGACCGTCAGGCTCGACAGCTGCCCGAGCTGGGCGGCGATCCGACGCGCCGTTGCGGAGGACGCGACCACGTAGTCGACTCCGAACGGGACCAGCTCGCCGGCCGCGCCAGGGCGTGCGGCGACGACGTCGCGGACGGCGTCGGCGAGCTCGACACTCGCGGTGCGCGCCGTACCTCCGGATGCCGGCAGGTCACCGGCTCCGAGCACCGGACCGCCGGCGGTACGCACCAGCGCGTAACGGATCAACCCGTGGTCATCGGAGAGCACGAGCGCCCGTCCGCCGCCCGGCACGTTGAGCTCGGCCTGAACGTAGAGCGGGAGGACCGCACCGCCGTCCCCGCGAAGCTCCCCGCCGCCGCCACGAATCAGCCAGGTGCCGACGAAGGTGGCCGTCGACACGACCGCAAGGGCCACGACGGCGACGGCAGCCGGCTGACGCCAGCCGAAGCTGCGGTCCTGAAGCGCCGGCCGCGCGCCGACGGCCGCCACGACCGCGGCGGTCAGCGCGCCGGCGCCGGCGAGCAGGAGCAGCAGCCCCGGCCAGTGGCGGGTCGCGGGATAGCCCGGCGTCACTCCCGCGCCGCGGGTCATGAGGACGGCGAGCAACGCGCCGACCACGAAGACCGCCGCACCCACTCGCGCCGTGGTCACCCGGCTGTCGCGCTGCAGGCCGAGCGCGACCGCGCCTACCAGCGGGATCCCGACCCACGCCGGCGGCTGCCCGCTTCCCCCGGCGTGCAGGAAGACGAGCCAGATCCCGGACGGCGCGGAGTGCGACGAGTAGAACTCCGCGACCCCACTGCCGGTGAACAGCACCCCGGGATGGGCCAGCACGTGCAGCGTCCAGGGCAGCAGGACGACGAGCGGCACCACGAGGACCCCGCCGGCGCGAGCCAGCCTGGCGCCGATCCGCTCGACGTCGTCGGTGTCGCCCGACACGAAGAACCCGGCGGCCACGACCAGGCCGCAGACCATCGCGGCGAACACCCACAACAGCGGCGCGAAGGCGGCGCCGACCGTGAGCCACAACCCGGCGCGGACACAGCGGCCGCGCGGCGTGCCCACCGCGTCGGCCTGCCAGACGACGGCGATCGAACGCGCGATCCGCGGCAGCACGATCGCGGCGACCACGACGTCGAGGCGCCCGGACGCGACCGCGCCGGTCACCGCCGGAAGCAACGCATAGACGACGCTGGCCCAGACCCGCACCCGCACCGCGGTGGTCAGCAGCCGCAACGAGGTGAACGCCGACAGCGCGGCCAGCGGGACCGCGCCGAGCAGCAGGATGTCGACGGCGAGCCAGGCTTTGCCCAGCAGGATCGTGGCGAGCAACGCGAGCAGGGCGACCGACGGCGGCGAGGGCGCCACCGAGCCGACGCTCGACGGATGCCACGCGGACAGGTACGACGACCACAGGTCGCTTGCGCCGGACGGTGCCGGCAGCAACCGGCCGCCGTGGAGGCTGCCGGACAGAATGTGCCGGTTCGCGATCAGCGACGCAACGCTCAGCCCGATGAACAGCAGGGACGCGGGACGGCGCAGGAACTCGCCGAAGGCGCTCAGCTCGTCGCCGAGGGACTCCGCCTCCTCCGCGACCGGCCCGGACTCGACCGCCACCCGGCGCCGCCGCGTCACCGGGGCGTCCGGCGCCGCGGTGGCCTGCTGCGCCCGCATGCTCACCAGCCCGCTCACCCAGCGCCCGGCCGGCGGGAAGAGCCGGCGAAGGTCGCCGTGGGAGACGTCTCGCGTGGCCGCCCGCTCCCGCCGGGCTGCCACGACGGCGCGCGGCGACCCGACGACCTGCGCCACCGCTAGGAGTTCCGCGGCGGCCTCTCGCGGTCGGCGCGACAACACGGTCAGCGCCGCGGCATGCAGGAGGCCGCCGAGCAGGTAGCGCAGCACCAGCAGCGGGACGATCCAGCCGGCCGTGTTGGCGAGCACCACCTGCATGCCGTTTCGCCGCCGAACCGTCTGGGCGCGAAGCGGCGAACCCGTGGGGTGGTCGCCCGGACAGTCACCGCCGGCGTGGCGCACCACGGCGCGGGGAACGACGACGACCCGCCCGCCGGCTGCGTTGACCCGCCAGCCCAGATCGACGTCGGCGGCGTACTCCGCCCAGCTCGGGTCCTCACCGCCCAGGTACTCCCACACGTCACGGCGGACGAACGAGCCCGCGGTGTCCACCGCGAGCACCTCGTCGACGTCGTCGCGCTGGCCCTGATCGGGCTCTTGACCGTCGAGTCCGCTGTCGACGACGCCGGCCGAGTCGATCGTGAGCCCGGCGCGCACCAGCGCCCGGTCCTCCCAGTCGCGCAGCTTCGGACCGGCCAGCCACACCGACGGCGAGTGACTGACCCGCAGCAGCAGCTCTTCCAGCGCCGCCTCGTCCGGCGCGCTGTCGTCGTGCAGCAGCCAGATCCACTCGAGCGGACCGTCTTCACGAGCCCGCTGACCGGCGCGGCCGGCGCCGAGGTCGAGACCGGCCTGCACGGCGGCGTTGGTCGTCGCGCCGGCCGGCAGCTCGGCCACCCGGGCGGCACCGAGCCGGTCGGTCGCGACGGCGACGCTGCGGTCGGTGCTGCCGAGGTCGACCGCGACTACTCGGTCAGGGCGCTGCGAGGAACGGTCGATCGCGTCGAGGGTCTTGGCGAGCAGCTTGGCGTTGTTGCGGCAGAGCACGACCACCGTGACGTGGTGTCCCGGGAAGCGGGAACGCGAGGAGGTCGTAGGCATAGGAGAGACCGGTCCGAACCGGCCCTAGGAGCCTACGTCTCAGACCACACGGCGCTTCAGACGCCTGCGCTCGCGCTCTGACAGGCCGCCCCAGATGCCGAAGCGCTCGTCGTGGGCGAGGGCGTAGGTGAGGCACTCACCGCGGACGTCGCAGCGTCCGCAGACCCGCTTGGCCTCCCGGGTCGAACCGCCCTTCTCCGGGAAGAACGCCTCGGGATCGGTCTGCGAGCACAGCGCCTGGACTTGCCAGGGCAGTGGCAGGGTCTCGTCCTGCGGACCCAGGACAACGAATGGCTCGGTCATGGCGCCTCCACGTCAGCTGCTCGCGGCCGATCCGTCGGTCGCGGGGCTCGGCGTGTCCGGGGAAATGACACGTGTGGAATTACATGCGCGTCGTAGCCAGAAAGTCAAGGGGGGCAGTGGTATCACCTCAACCCGACCCGGGGGCTCAGCTGCCGGTCGCAGGCCCATCTGTGCTGGTCGGAGCGGCCTTTTTAGCGGTCTTGGTGGCCCGTTTCGCCGGCGTGACGGTCTTTTTCGCCGGCTGCCGGGAGGCCGCAGCGTCCTTCTTCGCGGGGGCTTTCCTGGCCGGCGCGGGTGCGGTGGGCGCGGCGGCGGCACGCAACGGCGTACGACGCGGCGGGCGCGCGGGCACCGGCTCGGGCACCGGCTCGGCCAGCCGCTCGAGGACCTCCGGCAGGTCCGGCACCGCGATGTCGTCGCGGCCGGGGCGCGCCCGCCGGAAGCGCTCGGCGTCACGGGAGTCACGATGGCGGCTCACCGCCTCGCCGACCCGGCTCGCCACCGCCCGGCGCTCGCGCGGGGACAGCCCTTCGGCGAACTCCTCCAGCACCTCGTGCAGGACCCGGTCGCGCTCGCGCTCGAGGATCCGGTCCCGCTCGGCGAGATAGGCCAGCAGCGCCTGTCCGGCCGCCACCAGGCGATCGGTGCCGCCGCCGATGGTGCCGGTCGCCGTCGCGATGACCGCGATCTGGCCTTCCAGCGAGTCGCTGAGGTCCGTCATCGCGCGGCGTACGTCGGAGCGCACCTCGTCGAGCACGCCCTGGGCGGCCGCCCGGCCTTCCGAGACCACCTTGTCGACCCGCGGCTGCCAGTCCGCACGCATCTCGTCCAGCGCGCCGGCGACGGTGTCCGACGACGTGCCGACCACGTTCGACACGTGCTCACGCATCTCGTCGAGCGCGTCGGCGAAGTCCCCGCGCAGTTCGGCGAGCTGTCCCTCGACGTTCTCCCGGGTGGCGACCGCGGCGCGCTCGAGGGCCTCGAGGGCGCCACCGAGGTCGTCGAGCAGGCCGTCGCGCGCCGCGGCGAAGCCGTCGAGCACGCCGCCGTACAACGACGACATCTGAGTCTCGATCGGACGGGTCGCCTCGTCCACGGCGCCCATCACCTCGGTCAGCATCGCTTCCAGGTGGCGGCGGTCGGCCTCGCGAGCGGACGGATCCTGGAGGGTGTCGCCGAGTGTGCCGAGACTGGTCGCCACCGCGTCCCCGAGGTCCTCGAGGCCGGCGCGGACCGCCTCGGCCCACTCATCGAGCGCCGTGGCCTGCTCCTGCAGCGCTTCGGTGGTGCGCTCGCGGTGCTGCTCGGCGACGGTGCGCTCGGAGCCGACGGACTGCGCCAACGCGGCGATGCGGTCGTCGAGCGCGCCGAGCCGCGAGTCGATCCGGTCAGCAAGGGAGGACACCGTGTCCTCGATCGTCGCGAGCCGCTCCTCGAGTCCGGTCATCTCGGCGCGAAGGCCGGCGAGCGAGGCCGCCACGACCGGAGCAACCGGCAGCGACGAGGTCGTCGCGCCGACCGTCGGTCGTTCGACCAGCGCCTCGAGCCGCCGCAACAGCACCGGTGAATCCGTACCCTCCAGTGCGCTGTAGCTCTCGCCCTCCACGCGAACTCCCCTCAGACGCCGTGCGAGAACCCTACGCGGGAACAGGTGCAGGCGCTCGCTTCCGCGCGCGGGTCGTGAGAAAGGATGGCGAGGTGCGCGTGACAGCACTGTGCGGCGGGATCGGGGGCGCCCGGTTCCTGAGTGGGCTGCGCACGCTGGGCCACGACGTCACCGCGATCGTGAACACCGGCGACGACATGACCGTCCTCGGGCTGCGCATCTGCCCGGACCTCGACAGCGTGCTCTACACCCTGGGCGACGGCATCAGCCGCGAGCGGGGATGGGGCCGAGAGGGTGAGACGTTCCGGGTCCGCGACGAGCTGACGCGCTACGCGTCCGCGGTCGCCGCGGCCGAGCGGATCGTGCCGGGCTGGTTCGGCCTCGGCGACCTCGACCTGGCAACGCACCTGCTGCGCAGCAGCTGGCTCGCCGACGGGGTCGAGCTGTCGACGGTGATCCGATGGCTGGGCCAACGGTGGCCGACCGGCATCACGGTGCTGCCCGCCAGCGACGACCCCATCGAGACGTGGGTGCAGCTGGCCGACCGCGCGGTCCACTTCCAGGAGTGGTGGGTGCGCCTGCACGCCGACGTCCCGGCGCTCGGCTTCGATGTCCGTGGCGCGGCGGATGCCAAACCCGCGCCGGGCGTGGTCGAGGCGATCGAGTCCGCGGATGTGGTCGTGCTCGCGCCGAGCAATCCGGTCGTCTCGATCGGGGTGATCCTGGCGATCCCCGGCATCGCCGAGAGCGTGCGGGCGACCGCGGCTGCGGTCGTCGGCCTGTCGCCGATCGTCGGCGGCGCACCGGTCCGCGGCATGGCAGACGCGTGCCTGCAGGCGATCGGCGTCGACACCACCGCGGAGGCGGTCGCCCGGCACTACGGCGCGCGCCGTACCGGCGGGCTGATCGACGGCTGGCTCGTGGACGACGTCGACGCCGATGCCGTCGGCTCGCTGGTTCGTGATGGCTTCGGCGCGGCTGCGGTCCCGTTGCTGATGCATGACGTCGAGGCGAGCGCCGCCATGGCGCGGGCGGCCATCGACCTGGTCTGCGGGGAGCGCCGATGACGGCGACGTCGCTCGAGATCCGAGCCGTCGAAGGCATCCCCGAGGTCGTCGAGGGGGACGACCTGGCGGCCTTGATCACCGAGGCCGGGGCCGACCTCCGTGACGGCGACGTCGTCGTGGTCACGAGCAAGGTGGTGTCGAAGTCGGAAGGCCGTCTCGTCAGGGGCAGCCGCGAAGAGCACCTGGCCGCCGAGACGGTCCGCGTCGTCGCGAGACGCGGGCGTACCCAGATCGTGCAGACGCGCCACGGCTTCGTGCTCGCCGCGGCCGGCATCGACGCGAGCAATGTCCCGGCCGGCACCGTCGCGTTGCTGCCCATCGACCCGGACGCCTCCGCGCGCACGATTCGCGCGGGGCTGCGCGAACGCCTCGGCGTCGACGTCGCGGTCATCGTCACCGACACGATGGGCCGGCCGTGGCGCGACGGGGTGGTCGACACCGCGATCGGCGCCGCCGGGATCGAGGTGCTCGACGACCTGCGCGGCAGCACGGACTCCTACGGACAGATCCTCGAGGTGACCGTGACCGCGCTGGCCGACGAGCTCGCCGCGGCGGCCGACCTGGTCAAAGGCAAGCTCGAAGGACGACCGGTCGCGGTGATCCGCGGTTTCGACGTACGACGACCCAAGGACGAAGACCTCGGCGCCCGGCCGCTGGTGCGCCCGGCCGCCGACGACATGTTCGCCCGCGGAACCCACGACGCGATCGAGGAAGTGGTGCGCGACAGCGCGCCGGTCGAGGTCGACGCCGGCGGCGCCGCCGACCTCGCCGCCGTCCGGCGAGCCGTGGCCTCACTCGGCGAGACGCGGGCGGTGCTCACCGTCGCGGCCGACGCCGGCTCGGTCGTCGCGACCGGGTCTGCGCTGGAGGTCGGCTACGCCCTCGGCCGGCTGATGGCGGCGCTGGCCGCCGAGGGGCTGCGGGCGTCCCGGCCGGTCGAGACCCCGGACGGTGCTCGCGTCGACGTCACGACTCGCTAGCGCCTTCAGGGCAACGGGCTGAACCGGACGGCGCCGTCCTGGATCGTGACGTCGTTCCAGATCCGGATCCCCGCGCCGAGCTCGTTGTTCGCGCCGATCATCGCGCCCTCGCCGATGACCGCCGAGGTCACCACGCTGCGCTGCCCGATGACCGCCCGGCGGCCCACCAGGGAGTCGACCACGTTCGCACCCGCCTGGACGTGCACGCCGTCGCCGAGGACCGAGCCGCTCACCTGCGCGCCCGCGTCGACCCGGGCACGCGGACCGATCACCGATCCCCCGGTGACGACCGCGCCGGCATGCACGATCGCCTCGTCGAGGATCAGCGCTTCGCCCGGAGCGCCCGGCATCGACGGCGAGCCGAGGACGCCGGTCACCACGTCGCGGCTTGCCTGGACGAAGGCCGCCGGGGTCCCCACGTCGAGCCAGTAGGCGTTCTCGACGTAGCCCAGCAGGATCTCGCCGGCGTCGAGCAGGCCCGGGAAGGTGTCCCGCTCGACCGACACCGGCCGGCCTTCCGGAATCGAGTCGATCACCCGCCGGGTGAAGACGTAGCAGCCCGCGTTGATCCGGTTGGTGACCGGCGAGTCGGACTTCTCGATGAAGGCCGTCACGCGCGAGTGCGAGTCGGTCGGCACGCACCCGAAGGCACGCGCGTCGTCCACCTCGACCAGGTGCAGCGTCACCGCCGCCTCCCGGCGTCGGTGCAGCTCGAGCTGGGCACGCAGGTCGTGTCCGGACAGCACGTCGCCGTTGAGCACCAGCACCGGGTCGTCCGGTCCGGACTCGAGCCGCTTCGTGACGTGGCGAATCCCACCACCCGTGCCCAGCGGCTCGGTCTCGGTCACGAAGTCGATGCGGACCCCGAGCTCCTTGCCGCTGCCGAAGTGCTCATGGAACACCTCCGGCCGGTACGACGTCGCCAGCACGATGTGGTCGACGCCCGAGTCGCGCAGCCGCGCGAGCTGGTGCTCGAGGAACGGCGCACCCGCGAAGGGCAGCATCGGCTTCGGCGTGCGCAACGTCAGCGGCTGCAGGCGGGTTCCCTGGCCACCGACCAGGACGACGGCTTCCACAGCGGGAATCCAATCAGGCTTGCGAGACCGCGCGCGCGTAGGCCGCGAGGTGCGCCTCCGCGCTGGCAGCCCAGGTGAACTCGCGGGCCCGGGCGAGTGCGGCGTCGCCGAGCGCGCGCCGCCGCGTTGCGTCGTCGAGCAGTGCGGACAACGCCGTCCCGATCGAGGCCGAGTCGGGCTCGGTGTAGGCGACGGCGTCACCGCCGACCTCCGGCAGCGAGAGCCGCTGCGTGGTGAGGACCGGCGTGCCGCAGGCCATCGCCTCGAGGACCGGCAGTCCGAACCCTTCGCCGTGGCTCGGGAACGCGACCACGGTCGCGCCGCCGAGATAGCCCGGCAGGTCGGCGAAGCGCAGGTAGCCGGGGCGGACCACCCGCAGGTGGCTCGGCACCTCGGCGACGGCGGCGTCGACGTCCTCGTCCCAGCCGCGGCCACCCGCGAGGACCAGCGCGGGCGGGTCGTCGCGCCAGCTCACCGCCTCGACCCAGCCGCGGATCAGTGCCGGCACGTTCTTGCGAGGCTCGAGCACGCCGAGGAACGCGACGTAGTCGCCACGGATGCCCAGCCGCGCGGCCACCCGGGCACGCTCGGCCTCTGTCGGCGGGTGGAACAGCTGCGGATCGACGCCGTGGTAGGCGACGTCGAGCATCGTCGGGTCCGCGTCGAGGACCCTGACCAGCTCGTCTCGGGTCGCCTTGCTCGGCACGATCACCCGGGTCGCCCGGCGCAGCGCGGTGCGAATCGCCGATCGGAAGAAGGTGCCCTTGACCGCCGCGATGGCTTCGGGCGAGGTGAAGAAGGTCGCGTCGTGAATGGTGACGACCACCGGCCGGCCGGCACGCAGCGGCATCGTGTAGTGCGGCGAGTGGATGACCTCGACGGCCAGCTGCTGCGCGACGAGCGGAAGGCCGGTCTGCTCCCAGGCGAGGCGAGCCGGGCGGTGCGCGATTGCCGGCGGCCCGGGCACGATCGTCGCTTGCGGCGCCACGAGCGCGTAGCGCTCGGCATCGGCCCGCTGGCAGACGATCGCAAGGTCGGCACCTGCGGCGCCCAGCGCGCCCAGCAGGCCGTCGACGTATCGCCCCACCCCACCGCGATCAGCGGGCACAGCGGTCGCGTCGACCAGCACTCGGGGGGCCACGAGCGGCTCCCTCCCCGTCTGATCTCGTACGAACTTGCTCGAAGTTGGTTGCCTCACTCAGCGTACCGTCGTAAGCCGCCGTCGTACGTGCATCCTCTACACGTGGCGACACCCTTCGATCTGTTGACTCGCGAGCTGCGCCGAGACGGTTCACGGCCGTTCATCACCTGGTACGGCGACGAGCCCGGCCAGCGCGTCGAGCTGTCGGTCGCCACGACGGCCAACTGGGTGGCCAAGATCGCCGGATACATCGACGACGAGCTCGACGTCGACGAACCGATCGTCGTCCCGGCGGCACTGCACTGGATCAGCGCCGTCGCACTGCTCGCGGCGTGGGCGGCCGGAGCCGACGTCGCGACCGCACTAAGCCCCGGTGGTCAGCGCCTCGAGCTGCCGCTCGACCCGATGGGCGCCGGGCTGTCACGGCTGGTCGCCGCCTATCCCGACGCCTTCTCGTCGCCGAACCCCTCGGGCGAGGACGTGGTCGAGGCTGCCCGCGGGGCGGTTCCGGAGGCGGCGAGGGTCCTCACCGCGTCGCCGCTGGCCGGACCGGGGCTCGTGTGGGGACTGGTCGGCCCGCTCCTCGCGCAGGGCTCGGCCGTGTACTGCGCCGCGGACGCAGCCGGCCTGGCCGAGCGCGCCGCCGCGGAACGGGTGACCCACACCGCGGGGGTCGACCTAACCGGCCTCCCGCGACTGGGCTAGCTCGACGAACGGCGCCAGCGACGACGCGTCGGCCAGCGCGCCCTTCGACACCGCGCGGTCGACCGGCGTCCCGGCGAGGATCCGCTTCACGGGCACCTCGCACTTCTTGCCGTTGATCGTCCGGGGCACGACCGGCACGGCGAGGACCTCGTCGGGGACGTGCCGCGGCGACAGCTGTGACCGGGTGACGCGCCGGATCTCGGCCGTGAGCTCCGCCAGGTCCGCGCCGTCGCCGGGCACGACGAAGAGCAACAGCTTGCCCTCGGTGCCCGCCGCCGAGGTGTCGATGACGAGCGAGTCGGCCACGCCGGGCAGCGCCTCGACGACCCGGTAGAACTCCGACGTGCCCATCCGCACCCCGCCGCGGTTGAGCGTCGAGTCACTGCGGCCGTAGATCACGCACGAGCCGTCGGCGGCGAACTTCACCCAGTCGCCGTGCCGCCACACGCCGGGGTAGGTCTCGTAGTACGCCTCGCGCAACCTCGAGCCGTCGTCGTCGTTCCAGAACCCGACCGGCATCGACGGCATCGGCGCGGTGATGACGAGCTCTCCCACCTCGTCGACGACCTCGTTGCCGGCTTCGTCGAAGGCCGCCACCGCGCAGCCGAGCAGCCGGGCCGGGATCACCCCGGCGCGGACCGGCAGGCTGGGCGCGCCGCCGACGAAGGCGGTGCAGACGTCGGTGCCGCCCGACAGCGAGGACAACATCACCTCGCCCACCGCCTCGTAGACCCAGGCGAACCCTTCGGGCGGCAGCGGCGCCCCGGTCGAGCCGACGGTGCGAAGCGCCGAGAGGTCGACCTCACGCGCCGGCGCGAGGCCCGCCTTCTGGCAGGCCTGGATGAACGGCGCGCCGAGGCCGAGACAGGTGATGGCGGCACGCTCGGCGAGCCGCCAGATCGTCATCTGGTCGGGGAAGGCCGGGTTCCCGTCGTACAGCACGATGGCCGAGCCGACCGCGAGCCCGGACACGAGCAGGTTCCACATCATCCAGCCGGTCGTGCTGAACCAGAAGAACCGGTCGCCCGGGCCGAGGTCGAGGTGGAGGGCGAGCTGTTTGGCGTGCTCGATGAGCATCCCGCCGTGACCGTGCAGGATCGGCTTCGGCAGACCGGTCGTGCCCGAGGAGTAAAGGACCCACAGCGGGTCCGCGAAGGCCATCGGCTCGAACGCGAGCGTCCCGCCGCAGGCCAGCAGCTCATGCCACGACGTCGCGCGGTCGAGCCGCGCAGCCGGGTCGAGGTAGGGCACCAGCACCGTCTCGCGCAACGTGGGGAGCTGGCGGCGCAGCTGCTCGACCGTCGCGGTCACGTCGAACCGCTTGCCGCCGTAGTGATAGCCGTCGACCGTGAACAACACCGCCGGCTCGATCTGGGTGAAGCGATCGGCGATCGCCGTCGGCCCGAAGTCGGGCGAGCAGCTGGACCAGATCGCACCGAGTGAGGCCGTCGCGAGCATCGCCACGAGCGCCTCGACGCCGTTCGGCAGCAGCGCGACGACGCGATCACCCTTGCCGATGCCGTGCTCGACCAGCCAGGTCCGCACCGCCGCGACCTGGGTGCGCAGCTCGCGCCACGTGAGCTGCACCTCGCGGCCGTCCTCCCGCGCGGCGAAGACCGCCAGCACGTCTTTCTCGACCGGAGCGAGCGGATAGAGCAGGTGCTCGGCGTAGTTGGTCCGGCCGCCGGCGAACCAGGTCGCGCCCGGCATCTGGGTGCCGTCGAGCACCGCGTCGTACGCCGTCGACCAGCGCAGGCCGAGCCAGTTGTCGAGCGCACCCCAGAAGTCGGACAGGTTGTCGACCGACCACTGATGGAGCTCGGCGTAGGAGCTGAGCTCCAGGCCGCGCTCGCTGGCCAGCCACCGCTGGAAGTCGGCCAACCGTGAGCTGCTGATCCGCTCGGCGCTGGGCGTCCAGAGCAGCTCGCCTTCGGACGTCACGGTCGAACGCTAGCGAGTCGCGACGCGGCAGCAGCCCGCCGGGCAGACGTCGTGGGCGGGGCCGATCACCGACATCGCACGGCGAGGGGCGGCGCGGTCCAACCGCTCCTGGACCAGCTCGCGCACCATCTCGACGAACCGCGGGTCACCGGCCGGCGGCGCGGTGCGATGGAACCCGATCCCGAGCTCAGCCGCCGTCGCGGCGGCCTCCACGTCGAGGTCCCAGCGCACTTCGATGTGGTCGCTGATGAAGCCGATCGGGACGACCACGACGTCGCTCACGCCGTCAGCGGCAAGGTCACGCAGCGCATCGTTGACGTCCGGTGTGAGCCACGCCACCGACGGCGGACCACTGCGGCTGCAGTAGGCGAGGACGTGCCCGATGTGGTCAGCGGCGGCCGCTACCAGCTCGGCCGCCGCGGCAAGCTGCGCGACGTACAAACCGCCGTTCGGTCCGGCCGCCGCCGCCATCGCTTCGGGAATCGAGTGGGCGACGAACACCAGCCTGGTCGTGGCGTGCCGCGACGGGTCGATCGAGGCGACGGCCTCGCGCACCGCGTCCCGCTGTGGCTCGATGAACCCGGGGTGGTCGAAGAAGTGGCGCAGCTTGTGCAGCTCGGGAGCCGTTGGCCCGAGCGGCGCCGCAGCAGCGGCGAGGTCGTCCTGGTACTGGCGGCAGGCCGAGTACGACGCATACGCCGAGGTGACGAAGACCAGGGCGTTGCGGACGCCGTCAGCCGCCATCTCCGCAGCGACGTCGCCGACGTACGGGCGCCAGTTGCGGTTGCCGAGGTAGACCGGGAGACCGAGACCGGACGCGGCGAAGTCGGCGCGGACCGCCGCGACGAGAGCGCGGTTCTGGGCGTTGATCGGTGAGACCCCGCCGAAGTGCAGGTAGTGCTCGGCGACGGCTTCCAGGCGCGCTCGCGGCACGTCACGGCCACGGGTGACGTTCTCCAGGAACGGCATGACGTCGTCCGGCCCCTCGGGACCTCCGAAGGACAGGACCAGCAGCGCGTCGTACATCTGCGCCGCGCTAGCGCAGCGGGTTCGCCTTGAGCAGGTTGCGGGACATGACCATGCGCAGGATCTGGTTGGTGCCTTCGTAGATCTGGGTGATCTTGGCGTCGCGCATCATCCGCTCGAGCGGGAAGTCGCGGGTGTAGCCGTAGCCGCCGAGCAGCTGTACGCCGTTGGTCGTGACCTCCATCGCCGTGTCCGACGCGAAGCACTTCGCAGCGGCGGACATGAAGGTGAGGTTCGTCTCGAGCCGTTCCGACATCGCCGCCGCCTGGTAGATCAGCGACCGCGCCGCCTCGGTCTTCATCGCCATGTCGGCGAGGATGAACGAGACGCCTTGGAACTCGGCGATCGGCTTGCCGAACTGCTTGCGCTCCTGGACGTAGCGGGTGCAGTAGTCGACCGCGCCCTGGGCCAGGCCGAGCGCCTGCGCGCCGATCGTCAGCCGGGTGTGGTCGAGGGTCTTCAGGGCGGTCTTGAAGCCGGTCCCCTCCTCGCCGATCATCCGGTCGGCCGGCACCCGCACGTTGTCGAAGTAGACCTCCGCCGTGGGCGAGCCCTTGATGCCCAGCTTCTTCTCCGGAGCGCCGAAGCTCACCCCCGCGTCGTCCTTCTCGACGACGAACGCCGAGATGCCGTTCGGGCCCTTGTTCGGGTCCGTCACGGCCATCACCGTGTAGAACTTCGAGACTCCCGCGTTGGTGATCCAGCGCTTGGTGCCGTTGAGGACGTAGCTGTCGCCGTCGCGTACAGCACGGGTCTTCATGCCCGCCGCGTCACTGCCGGCTTCGGGCTCCGACAGGCAGTAGCTGAACATGCCCTCGCCGCTGGCCAGCCGCGGCAGATAGGCCCGCTTGAGGTCCTCGCCACCGGAGAGCAGCAGCCCCATCGTGCCGAGCTTGTTGACGGCCGGGATGAGTGAGGACGCGCCGCAGGCGCGGGCAACCTCTTCGATCACGATCGCCGAGGCGATCGCGTCCGCGCCGACCCCGTCGTACTCCTCGGGGACGTGTACGGCGTGCAGCTGTGCCGCGACGAGCGCGTCATGGACGTCCCAGGGGAACTCGGCCTTCTCGTCGATCTCGGCGGCGCGCGGCGCGATCTTGTCGTCGGCGAGCTCACGAACCGTCTTGCGGAGCAGCTGGTGCTCTTCGGGCAACGTGTAGAGGTCGAAAGCCTGGTTCACGCAGCCATCGTAGGTGGATTCCTAGGACGTCCGACCAATCGGTGAGTCGCTTATGCTTTGCGCGATGACCGGCCCCCGGATGACGGTTCTCGGCACGGGCTACCTCGGCGCGACCCACGCGGTCTGCATGGCATCGCTCGGATTCGACGTCGTCGGAGTCGACGTCGACGAGTCGAAGATCGCCCGGCTCAGCGGCGGCGAGGTCCCGTTCTACGAGCCGGGCCTGGAACCGTTGCTGCAGAAGACCTTGGAGAGCGGCCGGCTGCGCTTCACGACGTCGTATGAGGAGGCGGCGGACTTCGGCGACGTCCACTTCCTGTGCGTCGGCACCCCACAGAAGGAGCACGAGTACGCCGCCGACCTCGACTTCGTCTACGACGCCGTCACGAGCCTCGCGCCGCTGCTGCGGCGGCCGTGCGTGTTCGCCGGCAAGTCGACCGTGCCGGTGGGTACGGCGGAGCGGATCGCGGCGCGCATCGCCTCGACCGCGCCCGCCGCCGAGTCCGTCGAGCTGGTGTGGAACCCGGAGTTCCTGCGGGAGGGCTACGCCGTCGAAGACACCCTGCGCCCGGATCGGCTGGTCTTCGGCGTGTCCTCGGCTCGCGGCGAGGAGGCCATGCGGGAGGCGTTCGCGCCGGTCATCGCCAACGGCACCCCGGTGGTCGTCACCGACCTCGCCACCGCGCAGCTGGTCAAGGTGGCCGCCAACGCGTTCCTCGCGACGAAGATCTCCTTCATCAATGCGATGGCCGAGGTGTGCGAGGTGACCCACGCCGACGTGACCAAGCTCTCGGAAGCGCTCTCGCACGACAACCGCATCGGCGGGAGGTTCCTCAACGCCGGGCTGGGCTTCGGCGGCGGGTGCCTCCCGAAGGACATCCGCGCGTTCATGGCGCGAGCGGGTGAGCTCGGCGTCGACCAGGCGTTGACGTTTCTGACCGAGGTCGACGCGATCAACCTGCGGCGGCGGACCCGCATGGTCGACCTCGCTCGCGAGCTGCTCGACGAGACGGTGACCGGCCGTCGAATCGGCGTACTCGGCGCCGCCTTCAAGCCCAACAGCGACGACATCCGGGACTCGCCGGCCCTCGACGTGGCGAGCCGGCTCCAGTCGGCCGGCGCCGAGGTCACCGTGTACGACCCGGCCGCGATCCCGAACGCCCGCGTCCGCTATCCCGCCCTCAGCTACGCCGAGTCCACGCTCGACGCGGTGCGAGGCGCGGATCTGGTGCTGCTGCTCACCGAGTGGCTCGAGTTCCGCGAGGCCGATCCGCACGTGCTCGCGGAGGTCGTCGGCGCTCGCAACATCGTGGACGGGCGCAACGCGCTCGACCCGCAGCGGTGGCGCGCGGCCGGTTGGACCTACCGTGCGCTCGGCCGGCCGTGAGAACCGCAGCGCGGCGTTAGTCGTCGTTCGCCGCGGGTAGGACACCATGCATGTCCGAGGACCTCGACTACGTCGATGAACACGGAATGCGGCTGCTCGCGGAGAAAGTGCCGCTCAGTCTGCTGATCGACCTGGCGACTCCGGTGCACTCGCGCGAGGTGTACCGCAGCGAGCCCGCTGACACCAGCTGGCTGGTCGCCACCGGCGCGGCTTGAGCTCGACAGCCGGATGACGACCTTCTAGCGCCGTCAGCCGGCACTCGCGATGGCCCGTACCGCCAGGCGGTCGAGCTTTCCCGACGCGAGGTACGGGAGCTCGCCGACCTGGATCACCTGGCGCGGCAGCGACGCCTTGGGTAACGACGCGCTGCACCAGTCCCTGAGCTCGGCGAGCCCGACCTGACCGGCGACCACCGCGACGACCCGTTCACCCCAGCGGTCGTCCGGTACGCCGACGACCGCGGCCTCACGCACCGCCGGATGGCGGCGTACGACGGCCGCCACCTCGTCGGCCACCACGTTCTCGCCACCGGTGACGATGACGTCATCGGCACGACCGGCCACGCTCACCCGGCCGTCTGTGCTGACCGTCCCGAGGTCGTTGGTGACCAGCCAGCCGTCGACCAGCGCCCGGGCGGTCAGGTCCGCGCGCAGCCGGTAGCCCGACATCAGCATCGGGCCGCGGATGGCCAGCCGGCCGTTGTCGCGCACGCACACGTCGACCCCGTCGAGCGGCCGTCCGTCGTACACGCAGCCGCCGGCGGTCTCGCTCATCCCGTAGGTGGTGACGACGTTCGCGCCGGCCGCACGTGCCCGCGCCAGCAGGTCCTCGGGTGCCGCCGCGCCGCCGAGCAGGATCGCCCGGAACCGGCACAGGTCGACCCCGGCCTCGAGCAGGCCGACCAGCTGGGTCGGGACCAGCGAGGTGAGCGTCGCGTCGGCTCGCGCGAACCTGTCGACGTCGAACCGGTCGTGCACCAGCAGGGGGATGCCCAGCAGCCGCGAGCGGAGCATGACGGCCAGCCCGCCGATGTGGTGCCACGGCAGGCACGACAGCCACACGTCGTCCGGCTCCTGTCCGATCCGGGCGTGCGTGGCTCGCACCGCGGCCTCGATCGCTGCCCGGCTCAGCTGGGCCCCCTTGGGCTCTCCCGTCGAGCCCGACGTCGCGATGACCAGGGCGACGCCGTCGTCCAGCGGCTGGTCCGGGCGCATCGCCGCGATCACCCGCTTGCGGGCGGCGGCCGGTGCATGTGGGTCGAGCGGCAGCACGCCGTGATCCGCGCGCCACGCCTCGTCGAATGCCGCGAGGAACTCCTCGCCAGGCGGCATCGCAAGGCTGACGAGCTGTCGCAATCCGGCTCCTGGCATCGTGGTACGACGGTATGCGAGGCACGGTGGCCGAAGGAGGCGATGTGAGCGAGGAGCGGGTGAGCCCGCTGCGGACGTGGGTCGAGGCTTCGCGGCCGCGCACCCTGCCCGCATCGCTTGCGCCGGTGTTCGTCGGCACCGCTGCGGGCTGCGCCGGGCTGAGCCACCTCGCCATCGGCCGTTTCGCGCTGGTCGTGGTGGTGGCGCTCGCCGTACAGATCGCCGTCAACTACGCCAACGACTACTTCGACGGCGTGCGTGGCGTCGACACCGTCCAGCGGGCCGGACCGCGACGCGCGGTGGCGAGCGGCCTGGTGTCGCCGCGCGCGATGCAGGTCGCGATCGGGGTCGCGATGGCGATCGCCGGCGCCGCCGGAGTGGCGCTCGCTGCGATGGTCTCCTGGTGGCTGCTCGCCGTCGGCGTCGCGGCGTTCCTCGCCCTGCTCGGCTACAGCGGCGGTCCGCGGCCGTACGCATCGGCCGGTCTCGGTGAGGTGTTCGTCTTCGTGTTCTTCGGGTTGGTCGCGACCCTCGGCTCCTCCTACGTCCAGCACAGCCGGCTGCCGGCGACCGCCTGGATCGCGGCGGTCGCCACCGGGGTGCTGGCGGTCGCGATCCTCGTCGTGAACAACCTGCGCGACGTGCCGACCGACGCGATCGCGGGCAAGCGGACCCTGGCGGTACGCATCGGCGAGGCTCGCACCCGGCAGCTGTTCGTCGCGGCGATCGCCGTCGGGCTCGCGCTCGCGGTCGTCGGCGAGCCGGTCGCCGCGAAGTCCGGCTGGCCGCTGCTCGCGATCCTCGCGATCCCGCTGGCCAAGCAACCCGTCACCGCAGTCCGCAGCGGCGGGGTCGGCCGGGCGCTGATCCCCGCGCTCGGCGGGACCGGGAAGCTGGAGCTCGCGGTCGCCGTGCTGCTCGCGGCCGGCTTGCTGATTCGGTGACCGCAAGCCACGTCTACGACATCCCCATGCGGGTGCGCTTCCGTGGCCAGGAGCGCCGGCGCGGCCTGCTGATCGAAGGCCCGGCGGGCTGGGGCGAGTTCTCCCCGTTCCCGGAGTATCCGGCGCCGGTCGCGGCGCGCTGGCTGGCGGCCGCTCTGGAGGCCGCTCAAGACGGCTGGCCGCGCCCGCTTCGCGACGCCATCGCGGTCAACACGACGATTCCGGCGGTCGGCCCGGAGCAGGCACACGCGCTCGCCGCGGCGTCGGGCTGCCGCACCGCGAAGGTCAAGGTGGCCGAGCCGGGTCAGACGCTGGCCGACGACCTGGCACGGGTCGAAGCCGTGCGCGACGCCGTGGGTCCGTCGGGTGCGGTCCGGGTCGACGCCAATGCCGCCTGGGACGTCGACACCGCCGTCCGGGCCCTGACCGAGCTCGCCCGCTTCTCACTCGAGTACGCCGAACAGCCCGTGCCGACACTCGAGGACATGGCCCAGCTGCGGCGGCGGGTCGACGTGCGCCTCGCGGCCGACGAGTCGGTGCGCACCGCGGCCGACCCGCTGCGCGTCGCCGGCCTCGACGCGGCAGACGTCGTGGTGTTGAAGGTCCAGCCGCTCGGCGGGGTCCGCGCCTGCCTGGAGGTCGCCGAGGCGTGCGGCCTTCCGGTCGTGGTGTCCAGCGCGATCGAGACCTCGGTCGGCATCGCCGCCGGTGTCGCCCTCGCCGCCGCCCTTCCCGACCTGCCCTACGCCTGCGGGCTCGGCACCGTCTCCCTGCTCGACGGTGACGTCTGCGACGACCCGCTCGTCCCGGTCGACGGCCACCTGCGGGTACGACCGGTCGCGCCGTCACCGCGGCGGCTGAGCGCGGTCGCCGCCGACGGCGACACGACCCGTTGGTGGCGCGAACGGATGGCGGCGGCACAGGAGCTGCTCGATGCCCGCTGAGAACGCGGGCCGCGCGTTCGCGTTGGTCCTCGCCGACGAGCTCGCCCGCCGGGGCGTGCACCACGCCGTCATTGCGCCGGGATCCCGGTCGACGCCGGTCGCGCTCGCCCTGGCCGAACACTCGAAGATCACTGTTCACGTCCGCATCGACGAGCGGTCAGCCGCTTACCTCGCCCTCGGCATCGCGAAGGCGACCGGCAGCGTCGTACCGGTGCTGTGCACCTCCGGCACCGCGACCACCTACTTCCACGGCGCGGTGATGGAAGCGGACCTCGCGCGGGTGCCGCTGCTCGCGCTGACCGCCGACCGCCCGCCGGAGCTCCACGGCATCGGCGCGAACCAGACCGTCGAGCAGTCAGGTCTCTACGGGGGCGCGGTGCGCTGGGCCTACGACGTCCCCGCGCCCGACTCTCACCCGGACGCTGTCGACACGTGGCGCGAGACGGTCCGGACCGCCGTCGAACGCTGCCTCGGCTTGCAGGGTGACCCGGTGGGGCCGGTGCACCTCAACCTCGCGCTGCGGGAGCCGTTGGTCCCGGTCGATGACGGCACCGGCTTCGACCACGAGCTCGGGCTGGAGCGGGTGCGCGACCTTCACGTCGCGAGGCCGTCGGGTGAGGCCTCATCGGACGAGCTCGCTGCGGCGCTGGCCGGCGTACGCAACGCGGTCGTCGTCGTCGGCGACGTGGCGCAGGACCCGGTGCCGGTCGTGCGGTGGTGCGAGCAGGTCGGATGGCCGCTCATCGCGGAGCCGCACAGCAACGCGCGACGCGGCCCGGCCGCCTTGCGCGCCGCCGACGCCGTGCTGCGCGACCGGGACTTCTTGGCCGGTCACGCGCCGGACCTCGTGGTCGTCGTCGGCAGGGTCGGGCTGTCACGGCCGTTGCTCGACTGGCTGGGCCAGGTGCCGCACGTCGTCGTCTCCCCCGACGGCGGCAACTGGGACGTGACCCGCAGCGCCCGGGCCGTGATCCGCTGCGACACGGCGGCGCTCGACGCACTCGACGTTGCAACGCATCGCGCCGAGCCGGGGTGGAGCGCCGCGTGGCGAGAGCGGGCCGCGGTGGCTGCGAGCGCACTGGACGCCGTACTCGACGACGAACCCGGGCTGACCGAGCCGCGGGTCGCGCGCGACGTCGCCCGGTTGCTGCCGTCCGGCGCGTCGTTCGTCGTCGCGTCGTCCATGCCGATCCGCGACCTGGATCTCGTCATGGAGCCCCGCGAGGACATCACCGTGTATGCCAACCGCGGCGTCAGCGGCATCGACGGTTTCGTGTCGACCGCACAGGGCATCGCGTTGGCGCGCCCCGACCGCCCCACCGTCGCGCTGTGCGGTGACCTGTCGCTGCTGCACGACGCGACCGGGCTGATCGGCGAGGAGCAGCCGAACCTGACTTACGTCGTGATCAACAACGACGGGGGCGGCATCTTCTCCTTGCTGCCACAGGGCAGTGCGGTCGAACCGCAGGCCTTCGAGCGACTGTTCGGCACGCCCCACGGGGTCGATCTCGCGGCGCTGGCGGCGGCTTACGGCGTGCCGCATCGACAGGTGTCTTCACCCGCGGAGCTGAGCGAGGCGCTGTCGACGGTCGAGGGCGTACGCATCGTCGAGATCCGCACCGAACGCGGCGCGAACGCCGCGCTGCACGCCCGGCTGCGCGAGGTCACGACTGGTACTGCGTAGTCCAGGTCTTGCCGCCGTCGACGGTGTGCTCGATCCGCCAGTGCAGCGTCCGGCCGCCGTAGTCCGACGTCGAGCCGACCACCCAGCCGTTCTCGGTGGTCAGGAACGCTGCGCTCTGTGCACTGACGATGTGGCGGACCTTGACGCTGCGGCGCAGGTGAGTCGATCCGGTGACGATGCCGAGCTCAGCCGCTCCGAGGCCGCACGGGCCGCAGTAGTCGATGTACGCCGCCTCGGACGAGCTGATCGCGCTGAAGGTTGCCGGCTCCGGTCCAGGTGAGGGCGCGACGTGGGTGAGGCCCCCCGCCGGGAAGTACCCCTCGTCGAAGATCGCCGTCGAGCCGGTCGCCGACAGGTGGTAGCCGACGTGCTGCGACTGGTTCATCGCGGCTTCCTCGACATCGAGCTCCGCCCAGCCGGCGTCGGGGCCGGCGCACTGGACGAGGGCCAGCGTGATCCGGCGGGTCCCGCCCCGCGGGCCGGCTTCGTTGAGCTGCCAGGTGCGAGCGCCGTCGACGGTGCGGTAGACCTCGCCGTGCGCACCGGCCCAGCCGTGGTCGCGGTCGGCGAAACAGGCCGACTGGAGCTTGGCCGGCGAGGACAGGTAGGTCCAGCGCCGCCCGCCGTCCGTCGTACCCAGCAGCACGCCGCGTGCGACGGCGATGCCCCGCCGCGGCGAGTAGAAGTCGACGGAGGTGATGACGTGGCACTCGAACGGCTGCCAGTGCCAGGTCCGGCCGCCGTCGACGGTCCGCGCGATCCCCTGCGCGCCGAGGACCCACGCGTCGTGGTCGTCGTAGGCGTCGACCTGCACGAAGCCGGCGTGAGGCCGCCGGTACGCGACCGACCAGCGACGTCCGGCCGTCGTGGTGCGCAGGACCCGACTGCCGCCGACCGCCCACCCGGTCGTCGGGCTCGAGAACTGGATGCCGAGCAGCGCCGCGGCGCCGTACTCCTCTGGTTGGGAGTTGTGCGAGTGGCAGGTGTTGGGCGGGATGTCGACCGTCCCTCGGCCGAGCGCGGGCGTGGCGGGGAGCGCCGCGGCGAGGGTCGCGGCCACCAGGAGCGCCCGAACTCGCATCACGTCACTATGACGCGAGCGGCGCCGGTCCGGTTGGGCGCGGTGAACGGCGGGCAGGACCGCGCCGTAAGGTCAGGTCGGACGAAGCGGTCGAGGCGAGAGGCAACGAGATGGCGCACGAGCACGACGACAACCCGCGGCAGAACGTCACCTTCCCGAGCAACGGCGACCACGCCCACGGCTACCTCGCGACGCCGGCGTCGGGCAGCGGCCCGGGCGTCATCGTGATCCAGGAGTGGTGGGGGCTCACCGACTACATCGCGCGGCAAGCCGACGCGCTCGCGGCCGCGGGCTTCGTGGCCCTCGCGCCGGACCTGTACGGCGGCAAGACCACCCACGACTCCGACGAGGCCGGCTCGCTGATGATGGCGCTGCCGGTCGAGAAGGCGGCGCAGGATCTGGCGGGCGCGGTCGACTACCTGCTCGCCAACCCGGCGGTCACCGGCGCCAAGGTCGGCGCGATCGGCTTCTGCATGGGCGGCGGGTTCGTCTTGATGCTGGCCGCCCAGCAGGGCGAGCACATCGCCGCCGCCGTACCGTTCTACGGCGTCGGGCCGGCCACCCCGGACGTCTACTCCGGGATCCGTGCCGCGATCCAGGGCCACTACGCCGAGAACGACGACTTCTTCCCGGTCGACGAGGCGCGCAAGCAGGCCGAGCAGATCAAGACCGAGTCAGGCGCAGAGGTCGAGTACTTCTACTACCCGGCCGGGCACGCGTTCCACAACGACGACAACCTGCTCGGCACTTACGACGGCGAGCAGGCCGACCTCGCCTGGACCCGCGCCGTCGACTTCCTCAAGGCCAAACTCGCCTGACCTCCGTTCGAAGTAGCACACAAGCTCCTGCCGAGTCGCCCATTGTGCGTCGTATGTCCGTTTCGCTGCGGCCTTTGTGTGCTACTTCGAATCGAGGAGGGCGGGGTCAGGCGCCCTCTAGCGCGGCGGCGAGCCGCTCGAGGGTGCCGCTCATCGTCTGCCGGTTGCGCTCGGTACGGTCGTCGACCCCCGACATCTGCTTGCTCATCTCCAGCGCGGACTCCGGTCGCAGGTCCTCGGTCCACTCGGTGACCCGGCACCCCGACTCGGTCGCCTCGATGCGATAGCCCCACGTCGAGAAGTGGAAGTCATACATCGAGCACTCGAAGGCGAAGGCCCTGCCTGGATCGGCCTCGATGACCTTGCCCTGCGAGGTCCAGTCCTTGTCACCGTTGCGGTTGTGACCGTCGAAGGTCGCACCGACGGTGGGGCCGTCGAACCCCTCGTGCCAGTGGCAGCTGTGGCACTCGGCCGACCACTCGCCCATCCGCGTCACATCAGAGATTGCGGCGTAGACCGCCTCGGGTGAGGCTGCAATGTCCCGCGAAATCTCGAGTCGCTCGCCCATGGGGGTATTCAAGCGCCTCGCTGTCAGAAGCGTCAGAGCAGGGCGGAGAGTACGGCGTCGAACTTGGCGGTGGTCTCCGCAACCTCGGCCGAGGGGTCCGAGTCGGCGACGACGCCGGCGCCCGCCCACAGCTGGGCGGTGTCACCGCAGAGCTGAGCGCACCGCAGCGCGATCGCGAACTCGCCGTCGCCCTTCGCGTCCAGCCAGCCGACCGGGCCGGCGTAGCGCCCTCGCGGCCCGGCCTCCAACTCGGTGATCATCGCGAGTGCGGCCGGCTGCGGCACGCCGCCGACCGCCGCGGTGGGGTGCAGACGCGCGGCCAGCTCCAGGGCGGTGGGCGGCGAGGCGCCCAGCCACGCCTCGACGTGTGTCGCGAGGTGGGTCACGTTGGCCAGTCGCAGCAGCTGCGGCGTGGGGTCGCTCACGACGTCGACCGCCAGCTCGCTGAACGTCTCTCGGACCGAATCCGCCGCGAGGCGGTGCTCGATCGCGTTCTTCGCCGACGAGACCAGCTCGTGCTCCAGCGCGGCGTCTTCGTCGGCGTCGCTGCCCCGGCGCACCGTGCCGGCCAGCACGATCGACTCCGCGTGGCGCCCGACCCGGCGTACCAGCAGCTCGGGGGACGCGCCGACCAACCCGTCGCAGACGAACGTGAAGCACGACGGGAACCGTCGGGCGAGCCGCGCCGCCACCGCACGAGGGTCGATCGCGGCGGGCGCGGTCACCTCGATGGCGCGGGCCAGCACGACCTTGTCGATCGAACCCGCGCGAATCGCTGCGACCGCCTGCGCGACCGCGGCCGCCCAGGCGTCCTCGTCGGGCACGGTCGCGGTCACCGTCGCCGGCGGGGCGGTCGCCGCCGCGACCGGCCGGCGGCGCAACGGCGGCACCGCAACGGCGCCGGGAGGGTTGACCAGGGTCACCCACGACCGCCCGTCGCGGCGACCGAGGACGACCTGCGGTACGACGACCACGGACGCGTCGAGCGCCGGGTCGAACCCCAACGACACGATCGCGACCGGCCCGCAGCCCGGCAGCCCGACGTCGTCGCGCGACGTGATCGCGGTGAGCGCCGCCGACACCTCTGCCGGATCACGGGTGCTCAGCCGTGCCGCCTCGCCCCACCCCACGATGCCGTCGCCGCCGCGCAGGAAGCCGAACGCGGCGCCGGCCGGCAACCACGTCAACAGCTCGCCGGGGTCGTCGACCTCGACCGTCCACGCCACCAGCTCCGCCGCTTCGACCGCGGCGACTGCGGCGTTCACCCGTCGCCGCCGAGCGCGTCTCGCAGGGCGTCGTTCTTCGCGCGGGCGGCGTCGGCGAGCGAGGCCTGGAAGCCGACCATCGCGTCGCGCAGCTGCGGGTCGGACATGCCGAGCATCCGTACGGCGAGCAGGCCGGCGTTGCGGGCACCCGCCACCGACACGGTGGCCACCGGCACACCGGCAGGCATCTGCACGATCGACAGCAACGAGTCGATCCCGTCGAGGTGGGCCAGCGGCACGGGTACGCCGATGACCGGCAGCGGCGTCACCGACGCCAGCATCCCGGGCAGGTGAGCCGCGCCACCGGCGCCGGCGATGATGACGCGCAGGCCGCGGTCGGCGGCGCTCGCGCCGTACTCCAGCATGTCCGCTGGCGTCCGGTGCGCCGACACGACGCGGATCTCGCACTCGACGCCGAACTCGGCGAGCGCGTCCGCCGCAGGCTGCATCGTCGGCCAGTCCGAGTCGCTGCCCATCACGATCCCGACCACAGCAGTGCTCATGCGTCGCCCCTCAGGATCTCGACCGCGGTGCGGGCCCGCTCACGGGTCTCCTCGACGTCACTGCCCAGCGCGGTGACGTGGCCGAGCTTGCGACCGGGCCGAGCCGCCTTGCCGTACAGATGCACCGAGCAGTTCGGTACGGCGGCAAGCGCCGCCGGCAGCGACTTCGCGAGGTTGGTGTTGGCGCCGCCGAGCAGGTTGGCCATCGCCGTCACCGGCGTCCGGTTGCGGGTGTCGCCGAGCGGCCAGTCCAGCACCGCTCGCAGGTGCTGTTCGAACTGGCTGGTCGCGGCGCCCTCGATCGACCAGTGGCCGGAGTTGTGCGGCCGCATCGCAAGCTCGTTCACCAGCAGGCCACCCGGCACCTCGAAGAGCTCGACGGCAAGCACGCCGACGACACCCAACGCGTCGGCGATGCGTACGGCGAGCGCCTGCGCCTCGGCCGCCAGCGCGTGACTGAGCCGCGGTGCCGGCGCGATCACCTCCACGCAGATGCCGTCGGCCTGCACCGTCTCGACCACCGGCCAGCATCGGGTCTTGCCCGACGGGGTGCGCGCGACCTGCACCGCGAGCTCGTGGACGATCGTCACGCGCTCCTCGAAGATCAGATCCCCCTGCGGCAGCGGGTCGCCGTCGGCGACGAACCACACGCCGCGGCCGTCGTACCCGCCGCGGACCGCCTTGGCGACACAGGGCCGGGCGAGCTCGTCAGGATCGTTCGACCAGCGAGGCATCGGGATGTCGAGCTCACCGAGGCGCTGTCGCATCGCGCGCTTGTCCTGGGCGTAGCGCAGCGCCGAGGCACCCGGCCGCATGACCGCCCCGAGCGCGCTCAGCGACGACACGATGTCGTTCGGCACGTGCTCGTGGTCGAAGGTCACGACGTCGCAGCCTTTGGCGAAGCGCTCGATCGCCTCGCGATCGGTGGCCGCGCCGATCTCGACCTCGGGGGTGACGAGCGCGGCGCCGTCCTCGGGACTGTCGGCGAGCACCCGCAAGGTGAGACCGAGCGCGATCGCGGCCTGATGGGTCATCCGGGCGAGCTGACCGGCTCCGACCATGCCCACCACCGGAAGGCCGGTCGTGCTCGTGACCATCCCTACAGCCCGAGGTCTCGGGCGATGAGCATCCGCTGGATCTCCGACGTGCCCTCGCCGATCTCCAGGATCTTCGCGTCACGCCAGTGCCGGGCGACGGCGAACTCGTTCATGAACCCGTAGCCCCCGAAGACCTGCGTGGCGTCACGCGCGTTGTCGACGGCGATGGTCGACGAGTACAGCTTGGCGATCGCGGCTTCCCGCTTGAAGCTCTCGCCGGCCAGCATCCGCGACGCGGCGTCGAGGTAGGCACAGCGCGCGACGTGGGTACGCATCTCCATGTCGGCGATCCGGAACGCGACCGCCTGATAGGTCCCGATCGGCGCTCCGAAGGCCTCGCGCTCGCGGGCGTAGCGCACGGACTCGTCGACACAGGCCTGGGCGAGCCCGACGGCGAGCGCCGAGATCGCGATCCGGCCCTCGTCGAGGGTCGAGAGGAACTGCGCGTAGCCGCGGCCACGCTCGCCGAGCACGTTGTCCGCGGGCACCCGGCAGTCCTCGAAGGACAGCTCGCGGGTGTCACTGGCGTGCCAACCCACCTTGTCGTACTTCTTCGACGGGCTGAACCCGGCGTGTGGGACCGGCACCATGATCGAGGTCAGCTCGGGCTTGCCGGCGGCACGCTCCCCGGTCCGGCACAGCACCGTCACGAGGTTCGTGATGTCGGTGCCGGAGTTGGTGATGAACGCCTTGGTCCCGTTGACGACCCATTCGTCGGCGTCGAGCACCGCGCGGGTCCGGGGGTTGCCGGCGTCGGAGCCGCCGCCCGGCTCGGTCAGGCCGAACGCCGCGAGCTTCTCGCCGCTGCACAGCGACGGCAGCCACTCCTTGCGCTGCTCCTCGGTCCCGAACCGGAACACCGGCATCGAGCCGAGCCCGACCGCCGCCTCGAGGGTGATCGCCACGCTGGAGTCAGCGCGGGCGAGCTCCTCGATGGCGAGACAGAGGGCGAGAAAGTCGCCACCCATCCCGCCGTACTCCTCGGGGAACGGCAGCCCGAACAGCCCCATCTGGCCCATTTGGCGGATGACGTCGTAGGGGAACTCACCGGTCCGGTCGGCCTGCTCGGCTTGCGGCGCGACGACGTCGCGGGCGAACGCCGCCACACTCGCGCGCAACGCTTCGTGCTCATCGCTCAGCCGGTGGTCCACAGTTGATTTTCGCATGCATCCGAACCCGGCCTTAACGCGCTCCGACGGCTGCGCCGTAGCCTCGATGTCGTGGTTCGCACGCGTGCCCGGCACCTCTACGACACCTTCGAGGTGCTCATCCACGAGATCGCGAAGTTCGGTGTCATCGGCGCCGCGGCATTCGTGCTCACGACCGTGCTCAGCAACCTGTTCCACTTCGGCGCGAATCTCGGTCCGCTCACCAGCTTCGGCCTGGCGACGATCATCGCCGCGACGCTGTCCTACTTCGCGAACCGGCACTGGACCTGGCGCGACCGGGACAAGACCGGGTTGCGCCGGGAGCTGCCGCTGTTCCTCGCGCTCTCGGTCGTGGGACTCGGCCTGTCAGAGCTGCCGCTGGGGATCACCAAGTACCTGATGGGCCTGGACTCGCCGCTGTCCTACAACATCTCCTCGACCATCGTCGGGACCGGCGTCGGGACCGTCTGGCGGTTCTGGGCGTTCCGCCGCTGGGTGTTCCTCGACGACAGCGTGGCCGAGCAGGAGGCCGCCGAGGCGGCCCTGGTCTGAGCCGGTCTCAGACCGGCGTCACGCCGTGCCGACGCCGAGCGAAGGTGCGGTCCTTCCCGCGGTACGCCGCGAACCGAGCGATCAGCTCGGCACGCAGGTCCTCGGGCTCCACGATCGCGTCGACGACGAGCTCACTCGCCAGGTGGACGATGTCGATGTCCTCGTCGTACTCCGCACGTCGCTTTGCGACGAACTCCTCGCGCTCGGCCGGGTCGGAGATCTTCTGGATCTGGTTGTAGTAGACCGCGTTGACCGCGGCCTCCGCTCCCATGACGGCGATCTGCGCCGTCGGCAGCGCGATCGTCGCGTCGGTGCCGAACGCCGGGCCGGCCATCGCGTAGAGCCCGGCGCCGTAGGCCTTGCGGACGACCACCGACAGCTTCGGCACCGTGGCCTCGCACACGGCGGTGATCAGCTTTGCGCCGTGCCGGATGATGCCCTCGCGCTCGACTGCGGTGCCGACCATGAAGCCGGGTACGTCGGCGAGGAAGAGCAACGGCACGTTGAACGCGTCACACAGCTGGATGAACCGCGCCGCCTTGTCAGCGGAGTCGACGAACAGGACACCGCCTTTGATCATCGGGTTGTTCGCGACGACCCCGACGACCTCGCCGTCGAGCCGCCCGAACCCGACGACGATCTCCTTCGCCCACAGCTCATGAATCTGGAAGAACGATCCGTCGTCGAGCAGCGCGGCGATGTATCGGCGCATGTCGTAGGCCTGCCGGTCATTGTCCGGCACCAACGCGCGCAGGTCGCCGTTGCCGGGCGGCGCCGGCTCGATCGCCGGCGCGGCGTGCTGCCAGTTCGAGGGCAGGTAGGACAGGTAGCGACGCACCGTGTCGATGGCGCTCGACTCGTCGGGTGCCAGGAAGTGGCCGACACCCGAGACGGTGCAGTGCATCCGGGCACCGCCCATCTCCTCGAGCGTGGTCTTCTCCCCGACGACCATCTCGACCATGCGGGCGGAGCCGAGGTACATCGAGGCGTTGCCGTCCACCATCACGACCACGTCGCAGAACGCCGGGATGTAGGCGCCGCCGGCCGCACTGGGACCGAACAGCGCGCACACCTGCGGGATGGCGCCGCTGGCCTTCACCTGGTTGTAGAAGATCCGCCCCGCGCCCCGGCGTCCCGGGAACATCTGCACCTGGTCGGTGATCCGGGCGCCGGCCGAGTCGACCAGCCACACCATCGGAACACCGAGGGCCACCGCCTGCTCGATGATCCGGATGATCTTCTCCACCGTGCGGGCACCCCAGGAGCCGGCCTTGACGGTGGAGTCGTTGGCCATCAGGCAGACCTGACGGCCGTCGATGCGCGCGACGCCGGTGATGACGCCGTCGGCCGGGAGGTCGCCGGCGACCGCGTTGGCGAACATCCCGTCCTCGACGAACGAGCCGTCGTCGACGAGCAGCCTGATCCGCTCGCGGGCGAAGAGCTTCCCGGACTCCGCGTTGGCGGCGTGATACTTCTCGGCGCCGCCACGCTCGATCTGCTCGCGCAGCTTCTGGATGTCCACGTCCTCTTTCCCACCCGCCGCCATGATCGCAGCCGGCTCCGCCGGCGTCTCACGGCGAGACTAGAGGAGCACGAGGTGCGCCACCGTGGGCGTTCTCACCATCGCCGAGCCCCGGCGGTCAGTTGATCGCACACTCCATGTGGAGCACGTCCCACCACTTGTCGAACTTGCGGCCGGCCTGGGTCAGCGTGCCGGCCTCGGCGAAGCCGAACTTCGTGTGCAGCGCCACCGAGGCCGAGTTCGGCAGCGCGATGACCGCGTACGCCCGATGCAGCGGCTCGCTGCGCAGCTCCCCGAACAGCCGGCGATACAGCGCGGTTCCGATCCCCGACGCGGTCACCCGCGGGTGGAGATAGACCGTCACCTCCACCGAGGTGTCGTACGCCGGCTTCGGGCGGAACCGGCTGCTGCTCGCGTAGCCGACGACCTCGCCGTCCTGCACCGCGACGAACAGCCGGTACGGCCCGGTTGTCGAGTAGTGGCTGAACCAGGCCTCGCGGGCAGCGACTTCGAACGGCTCGATGTCGAAGGTCGCGGCGGTGTGCACGATGTAGTGGTTGTAGATCGCGGTCAGCGCCGGCAGGTCGGCCGGCACCGCACAGCGAGTCTCGACCGCTGCGCTGCCCCCCGGCTCGCTCACTGGGCGGCGAGCCGGGTGCGCGGCCCCGCGCGCAGGACCTGGCTCGGCAACGTCCGCCCGACGATGCGCTCGGCCGTCGCCGCGGCGTCGATCATCGCCTCCAGGTCGATGCCGGTCGACACGCCCATGTCCTCGACCATGTGGACGAGCTCCTCGGTCGCCACGTTGCCGCTGGCGCCCGGGGCGTACGGACAGCCCCCGAGTCCCCCGACGCTGGCGTCGAAGTCGTTGACACCGAGCTGCAGCGCGGCCACCACGTTGGCCAGGCCGGTGCCCCTGGTGTTGTGGAAGTGCAGGTTGACCGCCGCGGCCGGGTGGGCCGAGCGCAGCTCGCCGATCAGCCGTGTCACCCGTCCGGGAGTTGCCATGCCCGTGGTGTCACCGAAGGAGATGCCGTCGGCGCCGTCGGCTAGGGCGCGGCCGGCGACCGACACCACTCGCTCGACCGGGACATCACCTTCGTACGGGCATCCCCACGCGGTCGCGACGACGACCTGCACCTTCGCATCGACGCTGTGCGCGGTCTCGATCAGCTCCGCGATCTCGTCCAGGGACTCGTCGGTCCCACGATTGATGTTCTTGCGGTTGTGGGTGTCCGAGGCCGACACCACGACCTCGATCTCACGGAAGCCTGCGCTCAGTGCCCGCTGCGCGCCGCGAAGGTTGGGCACGAGAGCGGAGTAGCGGACGTCGGCGTTGCGGGCGATGCCCGCCCATACGTCGTCGGCGTCGGCCATCTGCGGGATGGCCTTGGGTGAGACGAAGCTCACCGCCTCGATCCGGCCGACGCCGGTCGCAGAGAGCGCATCGAGCAGCTCGACCTTCGCCTGCGTCGAGACCGGCGCCTCGTTCTGCAGCCCGTCTCGCGGGCCGACCTCGCGAAGGCTCAGCGTCGCGGGGAGGTCACTCACGAGGCGAGCCTACGTCGGCCGCGCGGCGCAGCCGGATGGGCTGGAGCAGTGCGTAGCCGCGGACCGGCCGGGGCGGCACCCGGCGCAGTCGCCAGGCGGGATTGCCTTCGAGCCGGTCGGCGAACTCACGGTCGATCAGCACCGCGCCGGGCCGGGCGATCGAGGTGAGCCGGCTGGCCAGGTTGACCGGCTCGCCGTAGACGTCGCCGAGCCGGGACACCACCGGGCCGTAGGCCATGCCGACCCGCAGGTCCGGCAGCGACGAGTGCTGGGAGAGCTCGCCGAGCCGGGTGCCGATCTCCGCCGCCGTCGCGACGTCGTCGGCGACGAAGAGCACCTCGTCGCCGATCGTCTTGATCACCCGCCCGCCGCTGGTGGCGACGATGTCCGAAGCGAGGCTCTCGAAGCGTTCCACGAGCTCGGCGAGCTGTTGCTCGTCGATCTCGCGGGTCAGGCTCGTGAAGCCGACCAGGTCGGCGAAGCCGACGGCGATCGTGCCCGCGGCGAGCTCCTCTGCGCCGGCTGCCAGCGCCCGTCCGGCCGCGGCGGCGAGGTGCCGGCGCCAGACATAGCCGATCAGCTGCTCGACGATCGGGACGAGCTCCTCGGCGCGCCGCATCGCCTGGTCGGGATCCAGATCCGGGTCGATGGTCGCGGCGATGGCGGCAAGCTGCCAGTCGGCGAGCCGGGACAACGACTGTCCGAGCGCCCGCGCCATGGAGACCTGAAGATCCTCGTCGAGCCAGCCGGCAGCGCCGAGCGCCGTGACCGTCCGCAGCGCCCAGATGTCCCGGTCGGTGAAGGCGAGCACGTCGTCACCGACGTCGGCGAAGCCCAGGGCGTTCCACAGCTCGACGCTGCGCTCGAGCGACACCCCCGCCTGCTCAGCCACCTGATGGCGGGTGTAGCGGCGCTCGCCACCGAGCAGCTCGCGCTCGAGGTCCGCCGGATCGAACTGGCCCGGTTGCTCGGTCATGCCGACAGCGCCCGATCGACCGCTGCGGCGAAGCGCTCTTGGGAGGTTGCGGGGTCGCCGAGCGCGTCGGCGATCAATGCACGGCGGGCCCGGGCGGAGGGATCGCTGCCGCCCTGTGCCGCGGCGACGAACCGGTCGAGGCCGGCGAGGTCCGGTCCGAGCAGGAAGCCGCCCGCCGAGGACGGGAACCGCCTTGTGTAGGCGCGGCGGCCGAGCGGCCTCGTGTCGATGAGCGCGTAGGGACGGTCGAACGGCAGGTACTCCGAGATCGTGCTCGACACGTCGGTGACGAGCGCCGAAGCGCGCGCGAACGTGGTCTCGATCCGCTCCCCTTCGCCGACCCGCCCGACCCGTTCGATGATCTGCCGGTTGATCCGACGTACGACGGGGTCACGCACGCCGGTCAACGGATGCGGCCGGTACTGCACCCGGATGCCCGCCGTCGCGAGGAGCCGTTCGACGAGGGCGAGGCCGGCGTGGGCCAGCGAGCTGTGATGGTCGTCACCACCCCAGCCTTCCCAGGTCGGCGCGTACACGATCACCGGCGGGCTCGGCGGCGGCTCGTCGGGCGGGACGAACTGCGGCCGGCCGACCTCGTGGATCGCTTCGTCGCGGATCCCCACCCCGGCTTCGGCGTACCTGCGCCGGCCGAGCGGACCGGCGACCCAGACCTCGTCGTAGAGCCGCGCGTACGGGTTGGAGCTGTCGGGCTTGTCGCTGTCCCCGTGTCCCACGAAGACGCAGTACGTCTCGCGGCGCCGGACCATCGACAGGTTGTTGCCGCTGTGCGTCGCAAACAACGTCACCACCCGGGGCGGCAGCGGCAGCGCGTCGATCATCCCGTTGTACGGCGACGACACCACCGGGAACGGCACCCGGTCGAGCTGGTCCATGGCGAGGTCGCTGCGGACGACGACGAGCGTCCGGCGGTTCAGCTTGGCGACCGGCGCGAACCACATCCGCAGCTGGTAGAGCTCCTCGACGACGCCGGAGAAGTAGAGCACGACCTCCGGGCGCAGCTTCTCGACCGCGGCGGAGGTCGCGGCGACGGCGCGCTCGCGCAGGCCCGAGCGCAGATCGCGGGCGAGGAGCACCCCGAGCCATCCGGGCGCGACCGCGGCGGCGATGCCGGCGACCACCAATCCGACCGAAGCGGCGAGCCGTCCGCCGAGCTGCGCGGACACCGCCAGCCCGACTGAGGCCAACAGCGGGTAGACCGCATCCGTGCCCATCGGGCTCATCGCGAACCGGGGCGCCTTGGGCGGCAGCCGGAAGCCGCCGAGGTCGAGGCGGCGGGCCCGCAACGGCACCCGGCGTACCCGGACCACCCACAGCTGCAACCGCTCGAGTGCCGCCGACGAGACGACCACGACGACCGCGACGACGGCCGCCCCGACGGTGAGTGCCGTCGACAGGCAGGTCGCGGCGAGCACGACGAGCGGGATCGACGCGATCGCCAGGCGGACCGGCATGGTCAGTCCGGACTCGCGCATCAGCTCGACCGCGCGAGGGGCGAGCCGAGCCGCCACCAGCTCGAGGAGAAAGCCGAATGCGAGCGCGGCGACGACGACCCACTTCCAGCCTTCGCCGGCAGCGGCGATCGCGAGGGCGAACGCGGCGAGGAGCGCACCGACGAGTGCCCAGCCACGCAGCCCGGGCACCGGGAAGGTCAGCGTCTCCACGCGACTATCAAAGCGAACGCCGGCCCGGGCGGGATCAGCGCAGCCGCTGCGCCTCGTCCTCGACCAGCCGGTAGATGTCGCGTTGCACCGCTTCTACGTGCGGTACGTCGCTGAGCGCGACCTGGCCGCGGTCTCCCGCCGACTCGATGACCAGGGTCCCGGACCCGAACAGCCGCTCGACGACACTGCGGTTGAACGACACGTCGTTGACGCGGGTGAGCGGGACGTCACGACCGTTGCGCGACAGCACGCCGTGGCGCATCAGCACGCGCCGGTCGGTGACGACGTAGCGGGTCGTCAGCCAGAACAGGAAGGGACGCAACGACCACCAGAGGAGGATCACCAGGGCGGCCAGCAGGATCACCCAACGCAGCACCTTGCGGGCCGAGTCGTCGGGTAGCGAGAACCAGCCGTACGACGCCAGGCCGACCACGATCGGAGCGAGCACCACCGGCCCGGCGACCTTGCGCCAGTGCGGCCGCAGATTGCGGATGACGTGCTCGTCGCTGTCGAGGATGTTCTCCGGGAACCCCATGTCCTATGCCCTTCGTACGTGTGTCACGTCGCCGACCAACCAGGCGTGCCGCTCCCCGGTCTCGACGCTGGTGACGATCAGGCGGCCGTTGTCGTCGACGTCGACGGCGATCCCGCGCACGACATCTCCCCCGGGCAGCTCGAGCTCCACTTCCGCGCCGATCGTCTCGCAGCGCTCGCGGTAGGCCGGCATCACCGACGCCGGGTCGCCGGACCAGCGCCAGGCCGAGTAGCGACGCGCCAGCGAGCGCAGCACTTCCTTCAGCAACGGCTCGCGGTCGGTGACGCCTCCGGCCAGGGCGATGCTCGTGGCCCGCTCGACCGGGAGCTCGATGTCGCGGGTGGACACGTTGATGCCGATGCCGACCACCGCCGCGCCACCGGCGATCTCGACCAGCAGGCCGCCGAGCTTGCGACCTTCGACGAGGATGTCGTTGGGCCACTTCAGCCTCGCTTCGACCCCCGACACGGCCGCGATCGCTTCGACGGTCGCAAGACCGGCGATCAACGGCAGCAGGCTCAGATGGGACAGGTCGAGCGACGGCCGCAACAGCGCGGAGAAGGTGAGGCCGGCGCGCGCCGGCGACTCCCACTGCCTGTCCAGCCGGCCCCGCCCCGAGGTCTGATGCTCAGCGACCAGCACGAGCCCCTCCGGTGCGCCCTGCTTGGCCTCGACCGCGAGATCGGCGTTGGTCGAGACCGCGGTGTCCACGACGCGGATCTCGCGCCACAGGTCCCCCGCGAGATCGCGCTGCAGCCGGACAGCCGACAGCGGCGGACGAGCCAGGTCGCTCCAAGGTGAGACCCCCACCCGCCGTACGCTACGACCTCATGACCGCACAGGCTGCATCGTCCGGCGACGCCATCGATCCTCGCTCGACCGCCGGCCGGATCGCCGAGCTCGAACGTCACATCGACGAGGCCGTCCACGCCGCCTCGCAGGCGGCTGTCGAGAAGCAGCACGCCAAGGGCAAGATGACCGCCCGCGAACGCATCGAGGCGCTGCTCGACCCAGGGTCGTTCGTCGAGCTCGACGCGTTCATGCGGCATCGCGCCCACGACTTCGACATGTACGAGACCCGCCCGTACGGCGACGGCGTCGTCACCGGCCACGGCACCGTTCACGGCCGTCAGATCTGCGTGTTCAGCCAGGACTTCACGGTCTTCGGCGGGTCCCTCGGCGAGGTGTTCGGCGAGAAGATCTGCAAGGTCATGGACCTCGCAATGAAGACCGGCTGCCCCGTCGTCGGCATCAACGACTCCGGCGGCGCCCGGATCCAGGAGGGCGTCGTCGCACTCGGCCTGTACGCCGAGATCTTCTACCGCAACGTGATGGCTTCCGGTGTGATCCCGCAGATCTCGCTGATCATGGGCCCGTGCGCAGGGGGCGCGGTGTACTCCCCGGCGATCACCGACTTCACCGTGATGGTCGACCAGACCTCGCACATGTTCATCACCGGCCCGGACGTCATCAAGACGGTGACCGGCGAGGACGTGACGATGGAGGACCTCGGCGGCGCTCACACGCACAACTCGAAGTCCGGCGTCGCCCACTTCATGTCCGCCGACGAGACCGAGGCCCTCGAGCTGACCCGCGCTCTGCTGGCGTTCCTGCCCAGCAACAACATGGAGCAGGCGCCGTCCTACGACGAGGTCGATCTCGACAGCGAGCAGCCCGAGGCGTTCCTCGACACGTTCATCCCCGACTCCGCGAACCAGCCCTACGACATCGTCACGGTCATCGAACACGTCGTCGACGACGGCGACTTCCTGCAGGTCCAGGAGCTGTTCGCGCCCAACATCGTCTGCGGCTTCGCCCGGATCGACGGTCACTCGGTCGGTGTCGTCGCCAACCAGCCCATGCAGTTCGCCGGCACGCTGGACATCGACGCCTCGGAGAAGGCCGCGCGCTTCGTACGCACCTGCGACGCGTTCAACATCCCGGTGCTGACGTTCGTCGACGTACCCGGCTTCCTGCCCGGAACCGCGCAGGAATGGAACGGCATCATCCGCCGCGGCGCGAAGCTGCTCTACGCCTACGCAGAAGCGACCGTGCCCAAGGTCACGGTCATCACCCGCAAGGCCTACGGCGGCGCCTACGACGTCATGGGCTCGAAGCACCTTCGTGCCGACGTGAACCTCGCCTGGCCGACCGCCGAGATCGCGGTCATGGGCGCGCAGGGCGCGGTCAACATCCTTCACCGCCGCACCCTCGCCGACGCGGCAGACCCCGATGCGACCCGCAAGGAGCTGGTCGCGGACTACGAGGACCACTTCGCGAACCCCTATATCGCGGCCGAGCGCGGCTACGTGGACGCGGTCATCAAGCCGTCGGCGACCCGGCTCGAGGTGATCCGGGCGTTGCGCCTGCTGCGCACCAAGCGGGAGTCGCTGCCGCCCAAGAAGCACGGAAACATCCCGCTGTGAACCCGCCCACCGCAGAAGACCCGCCGCGGTTGCGGATCGTTCGCGGCGGTGAGCCCACCGACGAGGAGCTCGCCGCGCTCGTCGCGGCGGTCGCGCTCCGCGGCGCAGCGCCGGTCGCCGAGCCGAAGCCGCTGCGCCAACCGCTGCACCCGTGGGTTGCCAGCGGCCTCGTCAAGGGCACCCGCACGAAGGTCTAAGGGAGCTCGCGGCGTACGTCGATCACCAGGCCGGTGATGTCCGACACGAGTACGTCGACAGAGGTTCGCGCGACTTCGCCGGGCTCGAGCAGCTCGGACGCCGGCTCGACGCCGAACGCCTTCTCCCGCATCGGCGTCGCCGTCCGCTCCGGGTTGACGCAGTTGACCCGCACCCCGAGCGGCAGCCACTCGTCGGCGAGGGCCTGGGTGAGGTTGACGACAGCCGCCTTGGTCGAGGAGTAGAGGCTGTAGCCCGCGCGGCCGCGGGTGTAGCTGCTCGAGGTGAACAGCAGCAGCTGGCCTTTCGTCTGCTCGAGATAGCCGACGCCGAGTCGGGCCACCTGGACCGGCCCGACGTAGTTCGCCGCGATCGTCTCCTCGACCGCGGCGTCGTCGGCGTCGGCCAAATCGCCGGTTGTGAGCAGCCCCGCCGTCACGACGATGAAGTCGATCCGGCCGTGCCGGCCGTGCGCGGTCTCGAGGGCAGCGCGGATGTCGGCCGCCTTGCCGACGTCCGTCCCGGTCGCCGAGCGGCTGAAGGAGAAGACGGTGGCGCCGTAGGACTCGAGCAGCGAGACGATGTGGGCGCCGATGCCCGAGCTGCCGCCGAACACCACCGCGACACGGCCGCGCAACGCCTCGGCGTAGGCAGCCGGCGTGGGCAGGGCAGCCACGGCGGCCGAGCCGAGCTGGAACAGCTTGTCGGCGATGAACAGGTCGACCGGCGCCGTCACCTTCATGTTCTGGTCGGAGCCTTCGACCACGTGGATCGCGACGTCGGGCAGGTACTTCAGCACGACGCTGCAGTCGTCCGTCGCCGCGAAGCCGGGATCCTGCCAGGCGCGCTCGTAGGCCCGCCTGATGGTCGAGAGCCGGAACCCCTGCGGTGTCTGCCCGCGACGCAGGGTGGAACGGTCGGGGATGTCGGTGATCACGTCGTCGGTGTCGACGACCACGATCGTGTCGGCGGAGGCAATCGCGACATCGACGGCTTCGTAGTCACGCAGCGCGTTGACGCACTCGCGGATGATCCGCGGGCTCACCAGCGGGCGCACCGCGTCGTGGAACAAGACGTTGCACTCCTGCTCGCCGAGATGGGCGATGGCGTTGCGCGTCGAGTCGTTTCGGGTCTGCCCGCCCTCGATCACCGCACTCACCTTGCGGAAGCCGCGGCCGGCGACGATGGCGTTGACCGCGTCAAGGTGGTCCGGCGCCATCAGCACGATGATCTCGTCGATTTCAGGGGCCGCCTCGAAGGCCGCGAGGGTGTGCTCGATCACCGGCTTGCCGGCGATCTTGAGCAGCTGCTTGGGGATGTTCAGCCCCACTCGCGTGCCGACCCCGCCCGCCAGCACGACGCCGACGGTGCGCAGCCGGCTCGCCGCCTGTGCCGTCCCAGCCATGCCACGGGACATTAGTCGGTGACCTCAGCGGTCTCGGTTTGTCTTCAGGTACGGCGGATACCCTGACCCGATGTCCGTAGTCGTCGTGATGCCGACGTACAACGAACGGGACAACATCGAAGCGATTGCCGCCGAGGTCCTCGCGCGGCCGTGCGCACCACATCTGCTCGTGGTCGACGACAGCTCTCCGGACGGCACCGGCGAGATCGTCGAGAAGCTCCACGCCGGGCAACCGCAGCGCATCAGCCTGCTCAGCCGTAGCGGCAAGGCCGGGCTCGGCAAGGCCTACGCGGCCGGGTTCTCCCACGCCCTCGCGCAGCTCTCCCCCGAGCTCGTCGTGCAGATGGATGCCGATGGCTCCCACCAACCCGCCGACATCGACCGGCTGGTCGAGGCGAGCGCCGACGCCGATCTCGTCATCGGGTCGCGCTACGTCAAGGGCGGCAGCGTCAGCGGCTGGAGCAGGCACCGGCAGGCGCTCTCCCGCGCCGGCAACGTCTATGCGCGCGCCGTCCTCGCCAGCCCGATCCGGGACCTGACCGGCGGGTTCAAGGCCTGGCGCGCGGAGCTGCTCGGGCGCCTCGACGTCACCCGTACCGCCAGCGACGGGTACGCCTTCCAGATCGAGATGACGACCCGGGCGCGCGCGGCCGGAGCGCGCATCGTGGAGATCCCGATCGTGTTCCACGAGCGCGTCGCGGGCAGCTCCAAGATGTCGACGCAGATCGCGATCGAGGCGCTGCGCGGCGTACCGGCGATGCGACGGCGCTACTCGCGGTCCTCGTCGGCGTAGTACATCTCGAGGACCTCCTCGATCGGTCCCTGGAACGGCGGCAGCTCGCGTCGCAGGTAGACCCCACGCTGGCACCAGCGCCGCAGGTCGTTCTCGTTGTGGGACACGAGCAGCATCGTCCGGCCCTCGCCGAGCATGCCGTCGATGACCACCCCGCACTTCTGCCGGAAGGCCTTGTCGCCGACCGCGAGCACCTCGTCGACGAGCAGGATCGGCTCCTCCATCCGCGTGACGATCGAGAACGCGAGACGAGCGCGCATGCCGCTGGAGAAGTGCATGACGGGGGTGTCGACGAAGCGCTCGACGCCCGCCCACTTCATGATGTCGTCGAAGCGCTCGTCGGTCTGCTGGCGGCTGAAGCCGTGCAGCGAGGAGATCAGGTAGACGTTCTCCCGCGCGGTGAGGTCGCTGACGAAGCCGGCCGACAGCTCGATCATCGCGCCCACCCCGCCGTTGACCTGGATGGTGCCCTCGTCGGGCAGCATCACGCCCGCGACGAGGCGTAGCAGCGTGCTCTTGCCGCACCCGTTGCGCCCGACGATCCCGACGGACTCGCCCTTCTTGACGCGGAAGGAGATGTGGCGGAACGGCCAGTACTCACCCTCGCCGGTCGCCGCGGTGCGCCCTTCGAGCAGCAGGTTCTTGACGCCGATCCGCCGGCGCCGGTTGATCGCGAACTTGATGCCGACGTCCTTGACGACGATCGCGTCCTTGGGTCTGGGCGGCATCAGAGCTCTTTGAGGACCGCGCGCTCGAGCCGGGCGAACACGCTGAACCCGGCGATCAGGATCACGACCGCGCCGACGGCGGAGCACTCGACCGGCCACCACCCGGTCCAGTACGCCGGCAACCACACCGCACGGCTGATCTCCAGGATGCCGACGATCGGGTTGTAGGCCTCCCAGTGCCGCATCGCCGGCGACAGGCTGATCAGCGGATACAGGATCGGTACGACGTAGAACATCATCCGGATCACGATGCCGATGCCGCGCTCGATGTCGCGCAGCACCGTGTTGAGCGCGGACAGCAGCAGGGCGAGACCGACGCAGATCATCAGCTCGAACAACAGCGCCAACGGCCACAGGAACACGTAGCCCGACGGCTTCGCCCGGTAGATCCAAGCGACGAGCAGCAGGACGGGCAGGCTGAGCGCGAACTCGACCGCCTTCACCACGACGTCGGCCAGCGGGTAGATCTCGCGCGGCAGCGCGATCGAGGTGATCAGCCGCGAGTTCTGCCGCAGCGTCTTCGGCGCGGAGTTGACGACGGTCGCGAACCACTGCCACGGCAGGATCACCGACGTGATGAACAGCGGGTACTTCGGCTGCGAGCGGTGAAAGATCTTGAGCAGCAGGAAGTAGGTGACGACCAGCATCGCCGGTTCGAGCAGGGACCAGGCGTAGCCGAGGACGGAGTTCGCGTACTTGTTGCGCAGGCCGCGGTCGACGAGCATGCGCAGCACGTCGCGCCGGTCCCAGATGCCGTAGATCCGGTCTGCGATGGGCTGGCCCACCGCGGAGCGGATCTGCGTCCCCTCGTGGAGCCTGCGAAATCGAAGCCCGGCAAGGCTCGACGCAACATCCGGCATAGTGCCGATCACGGTATCCGGGTCAGCAGCTCCGGCCCGATATCTGCCAGCGTTGCGCATCCGGCGAGTGCCATGGAGAGCTCGAGCTCGGCGAGCAGGGATCGGACGACGTGGCGTACGCCGGCCTCCCCGGCGACGGCGAGTCCGTAGACGTACGGTCGGCCGAGCAGCACTGCCTTCGCGCCGAGCGCGAGCGCCTTCATCACGTCGGACCCGGTCCGGATGCCGGAGTCGAACAGCACCTCTGCGCGGCCGTCGACTGCCTCGACGACACCGGGCAAGGCGTCGAGGGCGGCGATCGAGCCGTCGATCTGCCGGCCACCGTGGTTGGAGACCAGGATGCCGTCCATGCCGGCGTCGACGGCGCGGCGGGCGTCGTCGGGATGCAGCACGCCCTTCAGCGCGATCGGGCCGTCCCAGTGTTCGCGCACCCACGCCAGGTCCGCCCACGTGTTGGCCGGGTCGCCGAACATCGACTGCCAGCGCATGACGGACGCGGTCGGGTCCTCCTCCGGGCTCGCCGACAGGCCGGCGAGGAACGCCGGGTCCGACTCGTAGTTGGCCAGACCGAGGCGTGACAGGAAAGGCAGGTAGCCGTTGACGAGGTCACGCGGCCGCCACGCGAGGATGAAGGTGTCGAGGGTGAGCAGCAGCGCCGAGAACCCCGCGGCCTTGGCACGGGCGAGGAACGACGCCCCCACCTCGCGGTCCCTCGGCCAGTAGAGCTGGTACCAGCGCGGCGAGTCGCCGCACGCCGCGGCGACGTCCTCCATCCCATAGGACGACACCGTCGACAGCGCCATCGGCAGTGCCAGGTCGGACACCGCCCGCGCCACCGCGAGCTCGGCGTCGGGGTGCACGATCCCCTGCACTCCGACCGGCCCGAGCACGACCGGCGCCGGCATCGGCGTACCGAGCACGGTGGTGGACAGGTCACGTACCGAAACGTCCTGACCGAGGAAGCGCGGCACGATCCGGTGTCGCTCGAACGCCTCCCGGTTGGCGCGAGCGGTCGACTCGGTGCCCGCGCTGCCGGCGACGTAGCCGAACGCCTCCGGCGAGAGGATCTCGCGGGCGGCCGCTTCGAGCGCGTCGACCGACATCGGCAGCTCGGGCTTCGTGCCCAGCATGCCGCCCAGGTAGATCTCGTACTGGTAGGCGGAGAAGGGCGGCCGGCTCACGCGTGCACCCTAGCCAGCACCGCGTGGCGGCGACCTACCAAAACGTTACGGGCCGGTACTGAATAGAGTCTCTGCCATGCGCAAGGTGCTGGTCGCCAACCGGGGCGAGATCGCGATCCGGGTCATCAGGGCATGCCGCGACTCCGGCATCGGCAGCGTCGCCATCTACGCCGACCCCGACCTCGACGCCCAGCACGCGAAGCTTGCCGACGAGGCCTACGCGCTCGGCGGCGCCACGCCCGCCGACACCTACCTGAACATCGCGAAGATCCTCGACGTCGCGCGGCGCGCGGGCGCCGACGCGGTGCACCCCGGCTACGGCTTCCTGGCCGAGAATGCCGAGTTCGCCCAGGCCGTGATCGACGCGGGCCTCACCTGGATCGGTCCACCGCCCGCCGCGATCGACGCGCTCGGCGACAAGGTCAAGGCCCGCCACATCGCGGCCAAGGTCGGCGCGCCGCTCACCCCCGGCACCCCCGACCCGGTCGCGGGCGTGGACGAGGTGATCGCGTTCGCCGACGAGCACGGCCTGCCGATCGCGATCAAGGCCGCGTACGGCGGCGGCGGGCGCGGCCTGAAGGTCGCGCGCAGCCGCGACGAGATCGCCGACCTCTACGAGAGCGCGGTCCGCGAGGCGGTGGCGGCGTTCGGTCGCGGCGAGTGCTTCGTCGAGCGCTACCTCGACAAGCCGCGCCACGTCGAGACCCAGATCCTCGCCGACCAGCAAGGCAACGTGGTCGTGGTCGGCACTCGCGACTGCTCCCTGCAGCGGCGCTACCAGAAGGTCGTCGAGGAAGCGCCGGCGCCGTTCCTCACCGACGAGCAGCTCGAGCGGCTGTACTCGGCGAGCAAGGCGATCGCGAAGGAGGCCGGCTACGTCGGCGCCGGGACCTGCGAGTTCCTCGTCGCCCCCGACGGGCTGGTCTCCTTCCTCGAGGTCAACACCCGGCTGCAGGTCGAGCACCCGGTGACCGAGGAGGTCAGCGGCGCCGACCTGGTCCGCCAGCAGTTCCGGATCGCCGACGGGGAGACGCTCGACTTCGACGACCCGGCGCCGCGCGGGCACGCCTTCGAGTTCCGGATCAACGCGGAGGACGCCGGACGCGGCTTCCTGCCCGCTCCCGGCACCGTCACCAAGTGGCAGGTGCCGTCAGGACCCGGCGTACGGATGGACGCCGGTTACGTCGTCGGCGACACGGTGCCCGCCGCCTACGACTCGCTGCTCGGCAAGCTGATCGTCACCGGCGCGACCCGGCTCGAGGCGATCGAGCGGTCCCGGCGGGCGCTGGCCGACTTCGAGGTCGGCGGCATGCCGACGCTCATCCCGTTCCACCGCGTGGTGCTGCACGAGCCCGACTTCGTCGACGAGCCGTTCCGGGTGCACACCCGCTGGATCGAGACCGAGTGGACCGGGTCGGTCCCGCCGTACGACGGCGACAGCGCCGACGCCTCCACTGCCGACCGGGAGCGGATCACGGTCGAGGTCGGCGGCCGGCGCCTGGAGGTGTCGGTGCCGGGCGGTCTGGCCGCGGCGCGGCCGGCGGCCGCCGCGGGCGGGCGCAAGCCGCCGTCGGCCCACAAGGCGTCAGCCGGCAAGAGCGCCGCGAGCGGCGACTCGGTGACGGCGCCGATGCAGGGCACGATCGTCAAGGTCGCGGTCGCCGACGGCGACATCGTCGAAGCGGGCGACCTGATCGTCGTCCTCGAGGCGATGAAGATGGAGCAGCCGATCAACGCCCATCAAGCCGGTACGGTCAGCGGCCTCGGCGCCGCGGTCGGCGACGTGGTCAGCTCCGGCAACGTCCTCTGCGAGATCACGCCCGCGTAGGTCAGTCCTGCACGGACAGGTGCAGCTGGCGGGCGGCTTCGGTGATGCTGCCGCTGATCGACGGGTAGATCGTGAAGGTGTGCGCGAGCTGGTCGACGTTGAGGCCGTGCTGTACGGCGAGGGACACCGGCAGGATCAGCTCGCTGGCGCGCGGCGCGACGACGACGCCGCCGAGCACGGATCCTGACGGCCGGCAGTAGAGCTTCACGAACCCGTCCTCGATGCCCTGCATCTTCGCGCGGGCGTTGGTCGCCAGCGGCAGCTTGACCTCACGAAGCCCGCCGCGCTCCGCCGCCGCCTCCACCGCCGGCAGGCCGACCGTCGCGATCTCCGGGTCGGTGAAGACGTTGGCCGCGACCGTCGCGAGCCGAAGCGGCATCACCGCGTCGCCCAGCGCGTGCCACATGGCGGTCCGCCCCTGCATAGCGGCCACCGAGGCCAGCAGCAACAGGCCGGTGCAGTCTCCCGCCGCGTAGATCCCCTGCACGTTGGTGCGTGAGACCCGGTCCACCTTCACATATCCCGCGTCGTCGGTGGCCACTCCGACCCGCTCCAGCCCGATGTCGGCGGTGTTCGGGACCGAACCGACCGTCACCAGGCAGTGCGAGCCGGTCACCGTCCGACCGTCGCGCAGCGTGACCTCCACGCCGCCGTCGGTACGCCGGATCGCCGCCGCCCGGGCCTGCTTGACGATGCTCATCCCCCGGCGGGTGAACACGTCCTCGATGAGCAGCGCGGCATCCTCGTCCTCGCTGGGCATGACGCGGTCGCGGCTCGACACCAGCGTCACCTCGCTGCCGAGGGCGAGGTAGGCGCTCGCGAACTCCGCCCCGGTCACCCCCGATCCGACGACCACCAGGTGTTCGGGCAACGACGGCAGGTCGTAGACCTGCTGCCAAGTGAGGATCCGTTCGCCGTCGGGCTCGGAGCCCACCAGCACCCGAGGGGACGCGCCGGTCGCGATCAGCACGGTGTCCGCCGACAACGTCTCGGTGCCGTCGGCGCTGGTGACCTCGACCAGCCCCGGCCCGGCGAACGCGCCGGAACCCTTGACCACCCGCACCCCGACGCCCGCCACCTGGCGGGTGATGTCCGCTGACTGCGCGGCGGCGAGCGCCTTGACGCGGCTGTAGACGGTGGCGGCGTCCACCTCCACGTGGTCGCTCGCCGCGCCTCCCGCGACCGGACGGATGCCCAGCGCCTCGCTCGCCTCCATCGCCGCGATCGACTCGCTGGTGGCGATCAGGGTCTTGGACGGGACGCAGTCGGCCAGCACGCACGCGCCGCCGATGCCGTCCCGGTCGACGAGCACGACCTCCGCGCCGAGCTGGACCGCGACCAGTGCCGCCTCGTAGCCCCCAGGTCCACCGCCGAGAATCACGATGCGCGTCACGCCGTCCATTCTCCCCGCCCGCTCTTACAGTCTTGTGTCGTGGCGGTGTACGCGGCGTACGGGTCGAACCTCGATCCGGCGCAGATGCACGAACGCTGCCCGCATTCGCCGTGCCGCGGCTCGGGATGGCTCGAGGGTTGGCGGCTGACCTTCGGCGGCGAGGATCTCGGCTGGGAAGGCGCACTGGCGACCGTCGTCGAGGATCCGGGATCCCGGGTGTTCGTCATGCTCTACGACCTGGAGACCTACGACGAGGCCGCGCTCGACGAGATCGAGTTCGCCACGACCGGGCTCTACCGCAAGATCCGGGTCCGGGTGCAGACCCTCGACGGCGTCCAGCTCGCCTGGATCTACGTCCTCGCCGGGTACGAAGGCGGCCGCCCCGCTGCCCGCTACCTCGGGGTGATGGCCGACGCCGCCGAGCGCGCCGGCGCTCCGGACGACTACGTCGCCGAGCTGCGCAGCAGGCCGTGCCGCACCAGCGGCGACGAGGCCTGAGGCCGTCGGCCATACTCTGCGCCGTGTCTGTCCCGCTCGGTCACACCCCGTTGCAGCGCCACCTCGGCATGCACTACCTGGACGACCTCGACGACCCGCCCGCTGACGGCTCCGCCACGGTGCAGTGCGACGTCCGCGACGAGCTGCGAGGGCCCGCCGGCTCGGTCGAAGGGGGCCTCGTGGCGACGCTGCTCGACACCGCGGGGGCGACCGCCGCGTCGCGTGCGCTCGACGGCCTCGTCGCCACCCAGTCTCTGACCATCTCCTTCACGGCGCCGCTGAAGGTCGGACCGGCGGTCGCGGTCGGTCGGCCGCTTCGGGTCGGCAAGCGCGACGCGGTCGTCGAGGTACGGCTGAGCGATGCCGGCAACGGCGGCCGGCTGTGCGCGGTCGGGTTGCTCACAGCGGTCCGCATCGGCGACCGGCCGTCACTGGGCGCGGACGGGCTCGCCGCCGCTCCCGCAGCCGAAAGAAGCGTCGAAACCTAGCCACCCGATACCGTGGAGGGGATGGTTCGACGCTTGGCCGCCGCGTTCGCCGCGGTCACTCTGGTCGCCCTGACAGCCCCGACGAGCGCTGCAGCGGTGGCGCGCCCGCGTTCCCACGCGGCGGCACCGACCCGCACGATCGGCGGCGAACTGCTCGCCGGCGACGGGGAGATCGTGCAGCCGCTGGCCGGCGCTCCTGCCCTGCCGCCCGACTCGGTGCTGCAAGCGAGCTCCTGGCTGGTCGCCAACCTCACGACGGGCCAGGTTCTGGCCGCGAAAGCGCCTCACGAGCGCTTCCTGCCGGCGAGCACGCTGAAACTGCTGACCGCGGCGACGCTGATCCCGAGGCTGGACCCGAACGCCAAGGTGCGGGTCAGCTACGCCGACGAGGTCGTGGACGGCACCAAGGCCGGGTTGTCGGTCGGCATGAAGTACAAGGTGTCGACGCTGTTCCAATGCATGCTCGAGATGAGCGCGAACGACGCGGCACAGGCCCTCGCGCACGCGTACGGCAGCGTCCAGGACACCCTGCAGGCGATGAACGCCGAGGCCAAGGTGCTACAGGCCAACGACACGCACGCGGACACTCCGAGCGGCCTGGACGGCCCCGGGGAGACGACGTCTGCCTACGACCTCGCGCTGATCGCGCAGAACGACTTCAAGATCCCGGCGTTTCGCCACTACATCACCCAGCTCAGCAGCGAGATCCCGGCCCGGGGCGGCAGGCACTTCCAGATCCAGAGCCACAACAACCTGCTCTACTACTACAAGGGCGACATCGGCGGGAAGAACGGCTACACCGTGGCCGCCGATGCGACCTACGTCGGCGCCGCCACCCGGCACGGGCAGACCATCCTGGTCAGCCTGATGCACGCCTACCCGATCTGGTGGCCGATGGCGGCCGACCTGCTCAACTGGGGCTTCAAGGCCAGCGGCAAGGTCACGCCGGTCGGCACCCTGGTCCAGCCGCTCCAGCCGGTGCAGCCGGTGGTTCGACAGGCCAGCGCGTACGTCCCGCCCGCAACCAGTGGTTCCGGGGGACATCGCAGCAAGACGGTTCCGGTGATCGAGGCGCTCGTGGTGATGCTGGCCGCGTTCAGCGCAGGCATGTACGCGATGCGCAAGGTCGTGCCGGCACGCGACAAGGCACGGCTGAGGGTGCCCTCCGGCTGAGAATCACCCCTACCGCGCGGGTGCGAGAGGTTGTAGTGTCCGGCGCAAATCCGCTCGAACAGCTGGGGTTGTCGTGGCGCAGGGCACGGTGAAGTGGTTCAACGGCGAGAAGGGCTACGGCTTCATCGCCGTCGATGGTGGCAGTGACGTCTTCGTGCACTACAGCGCCATCGACATGGAGGGCTACAAGACCCTCGAAGAAGGTCAGCGCGTCGAGTTCGAGGTGACCCAGGGCCAGAAGGGCCCGCAGGCCGACAAGGTCCGCCTCAGCAGCTGAGTCGCCGGGCGCTACGCCACCAGCGAGCGCGGCCAGCAGCCCTGCTGCTTCACGACGTTCACCTGCGCGCCGATCAGCAGGATCTGCGCCTGCAGGAAGAACCACGACAGCAGCACGATGACGGTCCCGAACGAGCCGTACGTCGCGGACGCGTGCTGGAGCTTGTGGGAGATGAACGCCGAGGCCACCGCCTGCAGCACCGCCAACGCGGTCGCCGACAACGCCGCGCCCGGCAGCACCTGCCGTGCGGTGGCGTCGCTCACCGCGAGCCAGCGGAACACCACCACCATCAGCGCGGTGTTGAGCAGCGCGCTGACCAGTACGCCGAGGACGGTGAGCCCCCAGCCCACCGAGATCCCGACGGCGTGGCCGCTGGTCACCGAACCGGCCACCGCCGTCGTCGCGATGACCCCCACCCCGCCGACGACGACCAGCCGCAGCGCCCGCAGGTTCGTGGGGACGAACCCGGGCCGGTCCTCGCGCGGCACGGCGTAGACGGCGTACCACGCCTGCTGGGCCGCCTTCGCCACCGCGAGCCCGCTGTAGACCGAGAGCACCACACCGACGACCGCCACGAAGACGCTGCCGTGATGCGGCAGCGGGGAACCCTTGATCAGCGGCAGGTTCTTCAGCGCCGAGTTCTCGATGCTCGTCTGCCAGCCCGGATGCCCGGACAGGACGAAGCCGAGGATCGACGCCAGCGCCAGCAGCAACGGGAAGACAGAGAAGAACGCGTAGTAGGTCATGACGACGGCGAGGTTGCCCGACGAGTCGTCGTTGAACTTGAGCATGACGGCGACCGGGAACGCCAGCCAACGATGTGACTGCTGATAGGCGTCGACCCTGCTCCGCAGGGTCGAGATGCTCACCACCCGTCGTCGGTACGGGCGTAGCGCTCTTCCGGCGGTCCGGGCAGCCCGCCCGAAGAGAAGGTGAAGTCGCGTTGCGGGCGCCAGTGCAGGTCCGGCCCCTGCTCGAACAGCGAGAACCCCCACACCTCGAAGTGGGCGTCGTAGTCGGACAGCTCCGACAGCGCGCGGTAGAGCGCATCGTCCGGAAGGTCGTGTGCCACTGTGACGTGCGGGTGGTAGGAGTAGTCCAGCGCCCTGGTCAGCGGGCCGGAACGCACTTGTGCCTCGATCTGCTCACACTCTGCGATGCCCTGCACGAGCGGGACGAAAACCACCGAGGACACCGGCAGGAAGGTGGCCGACCCGCGCAACCAGATCTCGAAGGGCCGGAAGCGGGCCGCAACCCGGCGCAGGTGCTCCTCGATCTCGGCGAGCGCCCCGCTGCCGACCGTGGTCGGCGGCAGCAGGGTGACGTGCGGGACGATCCGCAGCGCGTTGGGGTCGCCCAGCCGCTCCCGCCAGCCTTGCAGCTGCGAGCCGTACGGCTCCGGGATGCCGAACGCGACCCCGATCTTGCGGGTTGCCGTCATGCGCGCGGCGGCAGGAAACCGACGGCGTCGTACGCCCTCGTCAGCGTCGCGCTCGCCACGTCGCGCGCTCGTGCCGCTCCGGCGGCCAGCACCGCGTCGAGCGCGCCCTCGTCGGCCAGCCACTTCTCGGCGCGCTCGCGGATCGGCGTCAGGTGGTCCACGACCACCTCTGCCACCTCTGCCTTGAGCGCGCCGTAGCCCTTCCCGGCGTAGGAGGCGACCAGGTCCTCGACGGAGCGCCCGGACAGGGTGGACTGGATCGTCAGCAGGTTGCTGACCCCGGGCTGTCCGACCGGGTCGTAGCGGATCTGCGAGCCGGTGTCGGTGACGGCGCGCTTCACCTTCTTGGTGATGGCGGCGGGATCGTCGAGGATGTCGATGACCCCGGCCTGCGAGTCACTCGACTTGCTCATCTTCGCGGCCGGGTCCTGCAGGTCGACGATCTTCGACGTCTCCTTCACGATCGTGGCTTCGGGCACCACGAAGGTCTCGCCGAAGCGCGAGTTGAACCGCTGCGCGAGGTCGCGGGTCAGCTCGATGTGCTGGCGCTGGTCCTCACCGATCGGCACCGTGGACGCCTGGTAGAGCAGGATGTCCGCCGCCTGCAGCATCGGGTAGGTGAACACCCCGACGCCGACCTTGTCGCTGCCGTAGCGCGCCGTACGGTCCTTGAACTGCGTCATCCGGCTCGCTTCACCGAAGCCGGTCAGGCACTCCATGACCCAGGCGAGCTCGGCGTGCTGCGGCACGTGGCTCTGGACGAACAGCGAGCAGCGCTCCGGGTCGAGACCGACGGCGAGCAGCTGCGCCGCCGCGACGCGGGTGCGCCGCCGCAGCGCGGCCGGATCGTGCGGGTGGGTGATCGCGTGCAGGTCGACGACGCAGTAGAACGCCTCGTTGTGGTCCTGCAGCGGCACCCAGTTGCGGACCGCCCCGAGGTAGTTGCCGAGGTGGAAGGAGTCGGCGGTCGGCTGGATGCCCGACAGCACCCGGCTGCGGCCTTCGACGGGGCTCGCGGTCATGGCTCCATTTTCTGCATCAGGACGCATCGTCCGCATCCGACTTCACGACCGTCACCCGCACTCGCGCGGCGCGACGGCCGTCGAGCTTGGTGACCTTGAGCCGCACGCCGTCGAGCTCGACGGCGTCGCCGACCTTCGGCAGCCGCCCGAGCGTGGCCACCACCGCGCCGGCGACGGTCTCGTAGGGACCGTCCGGCAACGCCGAGCCGGTCGCCTCCTCGAAGTCGTCGAGGTTGATCAGCCCGTCGACTTCGAAGTCACCGCCGCGCAGCTTGCGGGCCTCGTCCTCGTCGGCGTCGTACTCGTCCCGGATGTCCCCGACCAGCTCTTCGATCAGGTCCTCCAGGGTGACGATGCCGGCGGTGCCGCCGTACTCGTCGACCACGACGGCAAGGTGGTCCCCGCAGCGGCGCATCTCCGACATCGCCGCGAGCACCCGCTTGGTGGACGGGATCATCGGGACCTCGCGGACGAGATCGGCGACCTTCACCCCGCGACGCTGACCGGTCGGCGGGCGGAACAGGTCACGCACGTGGATGAAGCCGACGACGTCGTCCTGCGAGCCACGCACCACCGGGAACCTGCTGTGCGGTGAGTCGTGTGCGGTGCGCGTGGCCTTGGCCAGCGACCAGCCGGCGTCGAAGAACTCGACCTCCGTGCGCGGGACCATGATCTCGCGGACCTGGCGGTCCCCCGCCTCGAAGACGTCGTCGATGAGCTGCTGCTCCTCGCGCGAGAGCGCCTCGTGGCCGGTGACGAGGTCACGCAGCTCACCCTCGCTGATGACCTCGCGGTTGACCGTCGGATCGCCGCCGAGCAGCCGTACGACGAGATCGGTCGACACCGACAGCAGCCAGATCACCGGGGTCATCAGCGCGGCGAAGCGGTCCAGCGTCGGTGCGACCGCACTAGCGGTGCCGGCGGCACGTTGCAGCGCGATGCGCTTGGGTGCCAGCTCGCCGACGACCAGCGTCACGTAGGCGATGGCCAGCGTCACGACCAGGAAGCCGATGACCGAGGAGAGGTCGTGACCGACGCCGGCGTCGCGCAGCCGGTCGGTCAGCGAGTCCGACAGAGTCAAGGCGCCGAACGCGCTGGACAGCAGCGCGGTCGTCGTGACGCCGATCTGCACCGCGGACAGGAACCGGTTGGGGTTCGAGGCCAGCGCAGCGATGCGCTCGCCGCGATGACCGCGGCTGGCCAAGTCGCTGACCTGACCCTCACGAAGGGTGACCAGCGCCATCTCGCTGGCGGCGAACACCGCCTCGACCAGTATCAGCACGAGGACGACGAGCGCGCTCAGCCACCACGTCACGGTGACCCCGCCCGGCTCACCGCGCCGCGATCAGGTGCGGGCTCAGAGATTGGCGACGTCCGCCTGCTTCGCGCGCACCGCCTCGGCCGCCTCGAGCAGGCCCGCCTTCTCGGTGTCCGACAGATCACGCTCGACGACCTTGCGGACCCCGCCCGCCCCGAGCTCGGCCTCGACGCCGAGGTAGACCCCGGAGATGCCGTACTCGCCGTCGACCCAGGTGCACACCGGCATCACCACGCCGCTGTCCTCGGCCACCGCCTTCGCCATGCGTGCCGCCGCCGCCGACGGCGCGTAGAACGCCGAACCGGTCTTGAGCAGCGCCACGACCTCGGCGCCGCCGTTGCGGGTCTTGTCGACGAGCTCGTCGATCTTGGCCTGGTCCAGCACGTCGGTGAGCGGCTTACCGTTGACGGTGCAGGCGCTCGGCACCGGGACCATCGTGTCGCCATGCGAGCCGAGGGTCAGAGTCGTGACGGCGCCGACCTCGACGCCGGCGGCCTCGGCCACGAAGTTGGTGAAGCGAGCCGTGTCGAGCATGCCGGCCTGACCGATGACGCGGGCCTTCGGAAAGCCGGTCACGTTCGCGGCGAGCGCGGTCATCTCGTCGAGCGGGTTGGACACGACGATCACCACGGCGTTGGGCGAGTGCTTCGCGACCTGCTCGGCGACCTGCCGCACGATCTTGGCGTTGGTCTCGATCAGGTCCATCCGGCTCATCCCGGGCTTGCGCGGGAGGCCGGCGGTGATCACGACGATGTCCGAACCGGCGGTCTGCTCATAGCCCGACCCGTCCGCACCGGTGGTGACGCCGACCACCTTGGTCTCGAAGCCTTCGATGGGCCGCGACTGGTTCAGGTCGAGCGCCAGCCCTTCCGGGCGTCCCTCGAGGATGTCGGTGAGGTAGACGGTGTCGAAGACGTTGTACTCGGCGAGCCGCTGAGCGGTCGTCGAGCCGTAGAAGCCAGCCCCGACAACGGTGACCTTCTTGCCCATCAGGAGTGCATACCTTCCAGCTTGGCGATGATTGCGTCGGCGTACTGCGACGTACCGACCGCCGTCGGGTCGTCACGGTGCGGCTTGAGGTCGTAGGTCACGCTCGTACCCTCGGCGATGACCGCCGACACGGCGCGCTCGAGGTTGTCGGCGGCGGTCGTCTCACCGATGTGGCGCAGCATCATCTCGCCGGACAGGATCATCGCCGTCGGATTGACCTTGTTCTGACCCTTGTACTTCGGCGCCGAGCCGTGGGTGGCCTCGAAGACCGCGGCCTTCGCGCCGATGTTGGCGCCCGGCGCCACGCCGAGGCCGCCCACCATGCCGGCGGTGAGGTCGGACAGGATGTCGCCGTACAGGTTGGGCAGGACGAGGACGTCCCACTCCTCCGGGCGCTGGATCAGGCCCATGCAGGTCGCGTCGACCAGGTTCTCCCACGGCTCGATGTCCGGGAAGTCCTTGGCCACCTCACGGAACACCGACAGGAACAGCCCGTCGGTGTGCTTCATGATGTTGGACTTCGTGACGCAGTGGACCCGCTTGCGGCCGTTGTCACGCGCGTACTCGAACGCGTAGCGGATGATCCGCTCCGAGCCGAACTCACTCATCGGCTTGATCGAGATGCCGGACCCTTCGCGGATCTTCTTGTCCTGCAGGCCGTTGAGGAACTCGATGACCTTGTCGGCGTCCTCGGTGTGGGCTTCGTACTCGATGCCCGCGTAGAGGTCCTCGGTGTTCTCCCGAACGATGACGACGTCGACGTTGTCGAAGCGGGTGCGCATGCCCTGGTAGGTCTTGCACGGCCGCACGCACGCGTAGAGGTCGAGCTCGTAGCGCAGCGCGACGTTGACCGACCGGAAGCCGGTTCCGATCGGCGTGGTGATCGGGCCCTTGATGGCAAGCCCGGTACGACGCACCGACTCCAGGGTCGCGTCGGGCAGCGGCGTACCGGCGGTCTCCATGATGTCGACGCCGGCCTCCTGCTGGTCCCAGACGAAGGACGAGCCAGTCGTCGCGGCCGCCGCCTCGAGCACCCGTCGGGTGGCCTCGGTGAGCTCCGGCCCGGTCCCGTCGCCGGGGATCAACGTCACCTCGTGGGTGGTCATGCAAGCTCCTGCGTTCATGGGCGCGGGTTGTCCGGCCCATCAGGCAGGTTACCGGTCAGCCGTTGCCGCTCGGGAAGGGGGTGATGGCGGCGAACACCCCGAGCGCGACGGCCAGCCCGGTGAGCGTCACGACGTCGAGCCGGCGGATCCGCACCACGAGTGATCCGGCGTCACGCTCCCGCAGGAACAGCCGCAGCACCGCGGCCACCGCCAACGCGCCGCAGATGATCCACATCCCGGCCTGTGGCTGGTGCAGCCCGGCGACCACCAGCCCGGCGGCTACCACCACCGTCACCCCGAGCAGCGGGTCGATCCGGCGCGACGGTCTCGGCGGCTGGTCGGGCATCGGCTGGATGGTACGTCGCGGTTGCCGGCCGTCCTGGTCAGCGGCGATAGCTGAAACGACCGTGCTTCACCCTGCGGTTGCCGGCGTGGTCGCGTGCCACCGCCCGCCACCGGACGACCCGCAGGTCGCCGTGGGTGGTGACGTGGCGCACGATGACGCACGACGCGACACCGGACAGCGGGTCACGAGCGCGGCAGGCGAGTCGGCGGCGGTGCCGGATCACCCGCAGCGCGGGACCGTGGCGGTCGATGTCGACGCCGGTCACCGAGACGGTCGTCGAGCCGCCGTCCTGGCCGGTGACCGTCACCGTCACGGACTGGTCGGCGCCACTGCGGGTGAGCGTCTGGACCGGAGGGCAGGGCGACGCGAGCGGCGCGTTGTTCGGCGTACAGGTGAAGGAGACCGACACCGGCCCGCGGTACCAACCGGCGTGCTTCGGCACGGCACTCGACACGTGCGCGACGACGATCGGCCCGATCGCGAGCTTGCCGGTCGAGCCGGTGAAGTCGGCGTCGCCGCTGTAGGTCGCCGTGATCTCGTGATGGCCGGCGGCGGACGCCGCGACGCTGGCGACGCCGTGCTGTCCGATCGTCGCGCTGCCGGCGCTCGCCCCGTCGATCGCGAACTGCACCGTTCCGGTCCGGGTTCCGGTCCCGGGCGCGACCGGCAGGACGGTCGCCGTGAGCTTGCCGTTGCCGACCGTGACCGAGGTGGTGGTCGACGCCTTGCTGACGGTCTGGGTGACGCTGCTGGCCACCGCCGCGTGGTTGGAGTTGCCGAGGTAGGTCGCCGTCACCTGGTAGGAGCCGGGGGCCAGCCGCGACGGCGGGGTGAAGACGTACGTCGCCTTCGTCCCGACCTGGCGCGGCGAGCCGACCGCGGAGCCCGCCACCGACCATTGGAGCTTGCCGTTGGACGGCGCCGGTGTGAACGTCGCGCTGAACGAGACCGGCTGGCCGTAGACGCTGGCGTTCGACGGGGTGCTCGAGGTGACGGTCAGCGTCGACGTCGACTGCTGCACGGCGAACGTGTGGCTCACCGTCGGGGCCGGGAGGTACTGCGCGTCACCGGCCTGCTTCGCGTTGATCGTGCAGTTGCCGACTCCGACGAAGGTGAGCTGCCCGGTGGTCGAGATCTTGCAGACCGAACCGGTCGACGAGGTGAATGTCACCGGCAGGCCGGACGAGGCAGTCGCCGTCAACGTGGGCGACGTGCCGTACACCTGCGCCGACGGCGCGTCGAAGGTGATCTTCTGAGACGCCAGCGGGGTCACCGCGTTGGACGCCGCCGAGGGGGTGCTCGACAGACCGGCCTGGTTCGTCGCCACGACGGTGAACGTGTAGCTCGTGCCGTTCGCGAGGCCGCTGACCGTGCAGGGTGACTTCGAGCACTTGCCCGTGTTGCCGCCCGGGCTGGCGGTAGCGGTGTAGTGCCCGATCGGGCGCCCGTCGCCGGTCTGTGCCGGGGCGGTGAAGGTGACGCCGGCCGCACCGTCCTTCGCCGTCGCGTGGCCGATCGTGGGCGGGTCGGGCGCGATCGCCGACACGTGAAGGGTGTAGGTGCCCGTCGCGGTCGTGCCGGTGGAGTCGGTGACCGTCACGTCCAGCGTGTAGGTCCCGGAGGCGGTCGGCGTACCGGAGATCGTGATGACGTCGGTGCCGCTCGCGGGGACCGCGAGCCCCGGAGGCGCTGAGCCTTCGGGCGCGACGCTGATCTGGTACGGACCGGTCCCGCCGCTCGGGGTGATCGTCGCCGAGTACGCCGTGGCGACGGTCGCTCCTGGCAGTGTGCCGCCGCCGGCGATGCCGTTCGCATACGCCGGCGCGGCTGCGATCAGCGTCGCGGCGAGGACCGCGACGCCGGTCGCCAACCTGGCGAGCCGGCTCATACCAGGTAGCCGAACCGGCCGCGCTTGATGGTGACGTTGCCCGCCCGGTCGCGGGCGACCGCCGTCCAGCGGACGGTGCGCACGCCGTTGCGGGTGTGCGTGTGGCGATGGATGACGCATGACGCGATGCCCGAGAGCCCGTCCACGCCGCGGCAGGAAAGCGTGATGCCGTGTCGCCGGACGGTCAGCCGGGGCGCGATGCGGTCGATGTTGATGCCCGTCACCGAGACCGTCGTCGAGCCACCGTCAGTCGCGGTCACCGTCTCGACCACCGACTGCTGACCGGCGTTGCGCGACAGCGTCTGGGTCGCCGGGCAGCCGCTCACGAGTGGCGCGGTGTTGGCCGTGCAGGTGAACGACACCGAGACCGGGGAGCGGTACCAGCCGAACCGGGTCTTCGGGGTGTTGCTGGTCACGTGCGTGACCACCGTGGGGTTGATCGGCGCGCGGTTGCCGCTGGAGGTCAGGAAGCTGCTGTCGCCGCTGTAGGTCGCGGTGACGCCGTGGTTGCCGACACCGGTCGAGGTGAACGTCGCCAGCCCGTTGGAGCCGAGCGGCGCGGAGCCGACGGTGACGCCGGACACCACGAACGAGACCGTGCCGGTCGGCGTACCCGCTCCGGGGGCGACGACCGCCACGCTGGCCGACAGCGTGTCGCCGGTCACCTGGACGGCGGTCGTCGTCGCCGCCTTCGCCACCGTTTGTGTCACCTGCCCGGAAGCCGCCGCGTGGTTGGCGTCCCCGAGGTAGTTGGCGGCGACGATCTGCGAGCCGGCCGGCAGCGGCGTCGTAGGCGTGAACGTGTACGTCGCGACGCCGGAGGTCAACGTGACCGATGACCCGACGTTCACGCCGTTGACCGCCCACTGCAGCTGGCCGGGCGGGACCGGGCTCAACGTCGCGGTGAAGGTCACCGGCTGACCGACCACGCTCGTGGCCGGGCTCGACGTCACGGTGATCGCGGTTGTCGCCGGAGTCACCGTGAAGGTCTGCGTGACCCGCGGGGCCGGGAGCACCGTCGCCGTGCCCGCCTGGTCGGCGTTGATGATGCAGGTGCCGGTCGTCACGAACGTGAGCTGGCCGCCCGTCGTCACGGTGCACACCGCAGGAGTGCTCGAGCTGAAGACGATCGGCTGCCCGGAGGTGCCGTCGGAGGTGGCGGTCAGGGCCGGAGAGGTGCCGAACGCCTGGTTCCCCGGGTTGACGAACGTGATGTTCTGCCCGAGCTCGGCCGTCACGCTGTTGGACTTCGCGGAGCTGGCGCTGTTGCCGCTGCCGTTCGTCGCGACGACCGCGAACTTGTAGGCCTGACCGACGGTCAGCCCGCTCACGATGCATGGTGAGGTCGTGCACGTCGCGGTCAACGTCGTGGCGGTGGTCCCGATGTACGCGGTGGCGGTGAACGACGTCGCGGCGCTTCCCGTGGTTGCGGGAGTGAAGGCCACGATGACCTGCCCGGTGCCCGGGCCCGCGTTCGCCGTACCGATCGTGGGCGCGTTGGGTACGGCCGCAAAGGCCGGGGCCGCCCCCACCACCATCGCTGTCGCGATCACGGCGGAGGCGGCCAGCAGGCCACCAATCTGACGAGTCGAAGCACGTCGAACGCGCACGAGTCCTCCTGTCGCTGGCCACTTGCGCCCCCTGGCCGCGACCCTATCCCGCTACCGCGCGTTCACCCGGTAGCTACCGAAGTCCTTCGCCACGTTGCCGGCGTGGTCGGTCGCCCGGGCGATCCAGCGCACGATGGTGAAGCCGCGGTGGTGGACCCGGGTCCGCTGCACGACACAGGACTGGACGCCCGACAGCGGGTCGTAGGCGCGGCAGGTGCCGGCCCGCGGGTGCACCCGCTGGATGGTCGGCGCACCGAGGTCGATGTTCGCGGTCACCGTCACGGACGCCGTCCCGCCGTCGGTGTCGGAGATCGTCTCGGTCACCGTCTGGTTCTCACCGGCACTGGCCAGCGACACGATGCCGGGGCACGGCGCGGTCAGCGGGGCGGAGCCCTGAGTGCACGTGAAGGAGATCTGCACCGGCTGGCTGTACCACCCGTCACGCTCGGGCTTCGCGCTCGTGATCGACGGGGTGAGCGTCGGGTTGGTGACACCCGGCGGCAGCGTGGACGTCGACGTCGACGAGACCGTCGGGGAGACGGTGGGCGATGCGGAAACCGTCGGCGAGGTCGACGTCGTCGGGGACGCGCTGGCGCTCGGCGTGACGGTCGAGGAAGCGGTGACGGTCGGCGTCACCGTTGGGGACGTGGTGTCGGCTGGAGCCGCCGACGGCGAACCGGACGCGAAGACCGGCTGGACCAGCGTCACGACGCCTGCCGCGCCGACGGCCGTCAACACCACTGCATGACGATGCGAAAGCTTCATTCCTACCTCCGGGACCGGCTGACTTGGGCCGGGGTATTCCCAGCAGGAAGGCGAACACACCTACCCGACGATCAACAGTTCCGGGCACCTCTCGGGCGGCGGGCCTCGGCTGCCGCTACGGCGTTGCGGAACAGCATTGCCACCGTCGTCGGACCGACGCCACCGACGCGCGGGGTGATCGCGCCCGCGACCGCTTCGCAGGACTCGTCGACGTCCGGCAGCAGCTTGCGGCCTTCGTAGCGCACGCCCCCGCCGATCACCGTCGCACCGGCGCTGATGTGCTCCGGCTGCAAGATCCCTGGTACGCCGGCGGCGGCGATGACGATCTCGGCCGCGCGGGTGTAGTCGGCCCAGTTGGGCACGCCGGTGTGGACCACGGTGACCGCCGCGTTGGCGGTCGGCCGCTTCTGGGTCAACAGCAGCGACAGCGGACGGCCCAGCGTCGTACCACGCCCGAGGACGCACACCGACCGTCCCGACACCGGGATCTCGTAGTGAGCCAGCAGCGCCTCGATGCCCGCGGGCGTGCACGGCACCGGACCGGGCATGCCGAGAGCGAGCCGGCCCATGTTCGTCGGGTGCAGCCCGTCCACGTCCTTGTCGGGGTCCATCTCGAGCAGCGCCGCGTCGAAGTCGATCTGCGGCGGCGTCGGGTGCTGCACGAGCATCGCGTCGACGTCGTCGGCGTCGTTGAAGTCCCGGATCGCGGCGATGACGTCGGCTTGCGTCGCGTCCTGGCCGAGGTGGATGTGCGGCGAGGTGAAGCCGAGCTCGGCGGCCTTCTCCTGCTTCACCCGGATGTAGCCGGCGCTCGCCGAGTCGTCGCCGACGAGGATCGTGCCGAGGCCCGGCCGGTGCCCGGCCTCGACCAATGCCGCGATCCGCGGGGCGAGCTCGGCGAGGACGGCCTCGGCGACGGGCGCGCCGGGCAGCATGCGGGCGGTCATGAGTGGCGCATCCTCAGTGGTAGAAGTGGCGGGTTCCGGAGAAGTACAGCGTCACGCCCGCTGCCTTCGCGGCGGCGATGACCTCCTCGTCACGGACCGAGCCACCGGGCTCGACGATGGCCTTGACGCCGCCCTCGACGAGGATCTCCAAGCCATCGGGGAACGGGAAGAACGCGTCGCTTGCGGCAACGGAACCCTTGGCACGGTCCCCCGCACGGGAGACCGCGAGCCGCGCCGAGTCCACCCGGTTGACCTGGCCCATCCCGACGCCGACCGAGGCGCCGGAGCTGGCGAGCAGGATCGCGTTGGACTTCACCGATCGGCACGCCCGCCACGCGAACGCGAGGTCCTTCAGCGTCTCGGCGTCGGCCGGCTCCCCTGCTTGCAGCGTCCACGTGCTCGGGTCGTCGCCGGTCGCGTCGACGCGGTCGACCGTCTGCATCAGCAGGCCGCCGCTGACCGGGCGGGTCTCGACCGCGGCGGGCGTGGCGTCGGCGGCACAGCGCAGCACGCGCAGCTTGGCCTTCGCCTTGAAGATCTCCAGGGCGTCGTCGTCGTACCCCGGCGCGCAGATCACCTCGGTGAGGACGCCGGCGAGCTGTTCGGCCAGCTCCTTGGTGATCGGGCGGTTGACCGCGATGACCCCGCCGTACGCCGACGTCGGGTCGCAGGCGTGGGCGAGCCGGTGGGCCTCGGCGATGTCCTTGCCGACCGCGATGCCGCACGGGTTGGCGTGCTTGATGATCGCGACACACGGCTCGGTGAAGTCGTAGGCCGCGCGCCGGGCAGCGTCGGTGTCGACGTAGTTGTTGTAGGAGAGCTCCGGACCGTGCAGCTGCTCGGCGCCGGCGAGGCCACCCCCCTGCGGGCTGACGTAGAGCGCGGCGCGCTGGTGCGGGTTCTCGCCGTAGCGCAGCACCGCCTCGCGTTCCCACGTCGCGCCCGCCCAGGACGGGAACCCGGTCCCGTCGTCAGTCGGCGCGAGCACGTTGCCCATCCACGACGCGACGGCGACGTCGTAGGACGCGGTGTGCTGGAACGCGCGCGCCGCGAGCCGCTGGCGCTCGGCGTAGGTGAAGCCGCCGGACCCCAGTGCAGTCACGACGTCGGAATAGGCCGACGGGTCGACCACCACCGCGACCGACGGGTGGTTCTTCGCCGCGGCCCGCACCATCGACGGGCCGCCGATGTCGATCTGCTCGACGCATTCGTCTGCGCTCGCCCCCGAGGCGACAGTCGCCGCGAACGGGTAGAGGTTGACGACGACGAGCTCGAACGGCGCCACCCCGAGGTCCTCGAGCTGCTTGACGTGGTCGTCCTTGCGGAGGTCGGCGAGGATGCCCGCGTGCACCTTCGGGTGCAGCGTCTTGACCCGGCCTTCGAGGCATTCCGGGAACCCGGTCAGCTCCTCGACCGGCGTGACGGCGATGCCGGCGTCGCGAAGCCGGGCGGCGGTCGACCCGGTCGACACGACCTCGACCCCCGCCGCGGCGAGCGCCTTGCCGAGCTCGTCGAGACCGGTCTTGTCGTAGACGCTGACCAGGGCCCGCTTGATCGGGCGCTTGCCCTCTTCCGTCACGCCTGCACCTTTCTGGTTGCCGACTGGGTGAGCGAATGTGCCATCCGCCCGATGGTGGCCACGAGCATCTGGCGCTCGGCGACCTTGATCCGCTGGTGCAGTGTCGCCTCGTCGTCGCCGGCCTCGACGACGACCTCGACCTGGTCGATCACCGGGCCTGTGTCGACGCCCGCGTCGACGTAGTGCACGGTCGCGCCGGTCACCGCGACAGCCGCGGCGAGGGCGTCCCGTACGGCGTGGGCGCCGGGGAACGCGGGCAGCAGCGACGGATGGGTGTTGATCGTGTGCGGGTGCGTGGCGAGGAACGCCGGGCCGAGGATCTTCATGAAGCCGGCCGACACGACGAGATCGGGCTGATGCTCCGCGACGGCATCGGCGAGGGCCCGGTCCCAGTCCTGACGGCTGGGATAGTCCGACACCCGCCGTACGAAGGTCGGGATGCCCGCCCGCTCGGCGCACCGCAGCCCGTCGATCTCGTCACGGTCGGCGCCGACCGCGACCACCTCCGCGCCGTACGCGGGGTCGCTCGCGGCAGCAAGCAGCGCGGCGAGGTTGGTGCCCGCACCAGACACCAACACGACCAGCCGGAAGGGCAAGGAGATCTCCCCGAGAGTCTTGAGGGAAGGTGGCCAGGATACCCGGGCATCCTGGGGCGTTCTGTCATGCTGACCACGACGAAGGAGGCCGAGCATGACCGAGCCGATCGATCCGGCCGCCCCACCCGCTTACGGAGCGCCTCCTCCGTACGCCGCCCCACCACCGCCGCCCTACGGCGCGCCCACCTACGGCAGCGGCTACGGCCCGCCACCCGGGCAGCGGGTCAACGACCCGGCACCGATGGGCCTTCGGCTGCTCGCCCGGATCATCGACGGCCTGATCACCGGCGTGATCGCGGTGGTGCTGTCCTACGCGGTCGGGATGCACGTGTTCTCGACGACGACGAACGCCGACGGGAGCACCCAGGCGTCGTTCGCGCTCTACAACGGCGACTACTTCAAGTACATGCTGCTGGCGTTGCTCGTGAGCGGGCTGTACGAGGTCACGATGCTCGTCCAGCGCGGAGCGACGCTGGGCAAGATGGCGGTCGGCGTACGCGTCGCGATGATGAGCAACGGCGAGAAGCCGACGTTGCAGGCGGCTCTCACGCGCTGGGCCATCCCGGCCGTCGCGGGCGTGATCTTCCCGCTGCTCCAGCTCATCGTGGTGGTCTCGGTGTTCTTCGACAACACCCATCGCAACCGTGGCTGGTACGACTACGCCGCCAACACGATCGCGGTCCGTACGAAGTAACCAGGCGCTCGATCAGTCGCGGTTGGCCCGCCAGGTCTGCCAGCCGGCCTTCACCGCGACGAAGCCGATCACCGGCGTCGCGACCTCCAACGCGACGCTGAGGCCGACCTTCCACGGCGATGGCCCGAACGTCGCCAGCCGGCCCGGGCCGGCCGGACCGCCTGCCACCGCCTCGAGCAGTGCCGCCGCGCCGGCCATCACGGCGGCCACGCCGAGAGCGACGCTGAACCGGGTCGGCAGATCCGCGGCGATGTCCCGGTTCACCCGCCACGCCGCAACCGCCGCCGCACCGGCCACCGCCAGCACCGCGAGGCAGATCACGAGCCACGACGCGCCACCGCGGGGTATGGCGGCGAGGATCGGCAGCGCCGGCGTCGCGCCGACGTGGGAGTGGCCGAGCGTCACCGACGCGCCCGAGCCGACGACGAAGCCGGCGCCGGTCAGGTAGGCCAACGCCAGAAGGACGGCGTTGGGGATCAGCCAGATGCTCAGCAGCGCCATCGTGAACTGGCCCGAGCCGTTGCCGTAGCCGGACAGGCTGTCGCCGATCAGCCGGTGATGCTGGATCAACGCCGCAATCGTGAACGCGGTGGCGCTCGCGAGCAGCACCGCGGCGGCGAGGCCCGCCGCCGTCAAGGCGGCTTGGGCGGTGTCGGTCAGCCGGTCCCACAGCGCCGACCACTGCCCGGCTCCTCGCATGCCACCGATCGTGGTCGCGACGACGCTGAAGCCGGCGGCGGCGACGAACGCCGTACCCGGCGACGGACGGATGGAGTCGGTCCGGGCGACCAGGGCGAGCGCGGCGGCGAGCCCGGCGTACGGGAGCGAGACGGCCACCACCATCGCGGCGACCGCGCCGGGCTGCTTGCTCGGCGCGTCGCGGGTGAGCACTCTCGCGAACCGCGCGAGCAGGCCGCCGAGCAGCAGCGTCAAGCCGAGAGGAGCCACCGCGATCTCACCGCCCGGGACGTGCAGCGGCGCGCGCTGCGCGTCGAGCCACAGCGCGACGGCGAAGCGCATGGCCGCCCCCGCACTGCTCGTCGTACGGGAGTCAGCGGTCCAGTCGATCAGCGACAGGACGACCAGCACGGCCAGGCCCACCGCGGTGGCCCAGGCCGCTGTCAGCACGCTGCGCAGCCACAGCGGGGTGACCGAGGCCGCCTGCCCCGCTGCCCGCCGACGCGGGGTCGCCGCTCGCGGGGTGGCCACGGTCTGGGTCATCAGCCGATCGTGACAGCAAGCCACTCCAACCACACGCGTCACACGCCGACCACCCTGGAGCGAATGGCTATGAGCCATCCGCTCCGGTCAGGACAGGAGGTCCTTCATCAGCTGGGCGGTGGCGCTCGGCGTCTTCCCTACCCGTACGCCGGCTGCCTCCAGCGCCTCGGCCTTCGCCGACGCGGTGCCCGACGAGCCTGAGACGATCGCGCCGGCGTGGCCCATCGTCTTGCCCTCCGGAGCGGTGAACCCGGCGACGTAGCCCACAACCGGCTTGGTGACGTTCGCGCGGATGAAGTCCGCGGCCCGCTCTTCGGCGTCGCCACCGATCTCGCCGATCATCACGATCGCCTCGGTGTCCGGGTCGTCCTGGAAGGCCGCGAGACAGTCGATGTGCGTCGTCCCGATGACCGGGTCACCGCCGATGCCGACCGCGGTGGTGAAGCCGATGTCGCGCAGCTCGTACATCATCTGGTAGGTCAGCGTGCCGGACTTCGACACCAGCCCGATCCGGCCCGGCCCGGAGATGTCGGCCGGGATGATGCCCGCGTTGGCCTGGCCGGGCGAGATCAGCCCCGGGCAGTTGGGCCCGATGATGCGGGTCTTCCCGCGCGACTCGGCGTACGCCCGGAAGTAGGCGGTGTCCTGGACCGGCACGCCCTCGGTGATCACCACCAGCAGCGGGATCTCGGCGTCGACCGCCTCCAGGGCGGCGTCGCGGGTGAACGCGGGCGGCACGAAGCCGACCGACACGTCCGCGCCGGTCGCCGCCATCGCCTCACCGACCGAGGCGAATACGGGGATGCCGTCGACCTCGGTGCCTGCCTTGCGGGCGTTGACGCCGCCGACGACGTTGGTGCCCGCCGCGACCATGCGGCGGGTGTGTTTGGTGCCCTCCGAGCCGGTGATGCCCTGGACGATCACCTTGCTGTCCTTGGTCAGCCAGATCGCCACTAGGACATTCCTCCTACCTGTCGGCCGTCGCGAGCGACGGTCCATGGGATGAATCGCAAGGCGGACGAGGAGTCGCGTGCTGGAGCACGCGCGACGAGGACAACGCCGCGAGTCGCCCATGGAGCGACGCGCAGCAGGCCAGCACAGGTAGGAGGCATGTCCTTAGGCCACCTTCCCCGCGAGCTCGGCGGCTCGCCGTGCCGCGCCGTCCATCGTGTCCACCTGCTCGACCAGCGGGTGCCCGGCCTCGGTCAGGATGCGGCGGCCCTCCTCGGCGTTGTTGCCGTCGAGCCGTACGACGAGGGGCTTCGTCACGTCCTCGCCGCGCGAAGCCAGCAGCGACAGCGCCTGCACGATGCCGTTGGCAACCGCGTCGCAGGACGTGATGCCGCCGAACACGTTGACGAACACCGACCGCACCGCCGGGTCGGACAGGATCACGTCGAGCCCGTTGGCCATCACCTCGGCCGAGGCGCCGCCGCCGATGTCGAGGAAGTTCGCGGGCCGGACGTTGCCGAACTCCTCGCCGGCGTACGCCACGACGTCGAGCGTCGACATGACCAGCCCGGCACCGTTGCCGATGATCCCGACCTCGCCGTCGAGCTTCACGTAGTTGAGGTGCAGCGACTTCGCACGGACCTCCAGCGGGTCGGTCGCCGAGTTGTCGCGGTAGGCGTCGTGGACCTCGGCGTGCCGGAAGTCGGCGTTGTCGTCGAGGGTGACCTTGCCGTCGAGAGCAAGGATCTGGTCGTCCGGGGTCCTGACCAGCGGGTTGACCTCGACCAGGGTGGCCTCTTCACCGACGAAGACGTCCCACAGCTTGACGATCACGTCGGCCGCCTGCTGGCGGACCGCCTCGGGGATGTTGCCCGCCGTGGCGATCTCCATCGCCTTCGCGGCGTCGACGCCCGCGACCGGGTCGACAGGGACGCGGGCGAGCGCGTCGGGCTTTTCCACCGCGAGCTGCTCGATCTCCATCCCGCCCTCGGCAGAGCACATGGCGAGGTAGCGGCGGTTGGCGCGGTCGAGCAGGAACGAGAAGTAGTACTCGGTGCCGATGTCGGCGGCCTCGGAGATCAAGACGGTGTGGACGGTGTGGCCCTTGATGTCCATTCCGAGGATGTTCGCGGCGTGGGTCTGGGCGTCGTCCGCGGTCGGGGCGAACTTCACGCCACCGGCCTTGCCGCGCCCACCGGCCTTCACCTGCGCCTTGACCATGACCGGCCCGCCGCCAAGCTCCTCGGCTGCCGCCCGCGCCGCCTCCGGCGAGTCCACGACGATCTGCTTGGTCGTGGGTACGCCGTACTTCGCGAACAGCTCCTTCGCCTGCCACTCGAACAGGTCCACGCCGCGCACTCCTTCTGACGATTACGTCTCAGGGTGGAACGTTACCGGCCCGCCTCCGCAGGACTTCGAGGGCCTACGCGGAACGTAGGGAGATGCGCCGAAAGCTCGTGGTCGTCCCGTCCGCTGTCCTCGCACTCACAGCGGCAGTCGTACCCGCAGCCGCGGCGCAGACCGGCCGAGGCCACGCCCCTGCGGGATATACGAAGACGACGCTGGACTTCCACGTCACGGTGCCCAGCGAGACCCCTGACGGCATCGGCACGCAGACCTGTCTGATCGTCGGGGATCTCTACAAGCCGGCAAGTGCCTCGCCCGACAACCCCGTTCCGGCGGTGTTGACGACCAACGGCTTCGGCGGCAGCAAGAACGACCAGGCGAGCCTGGCGGTCGTCCTCGCGAAGCGCGGGTACGGCGTGCTGTCCTACTCCGGGCTGGGCTTCGGCGGGTCCGGCTGCAAGATCTCCCTCGACGACCCGTCGTACGACGGTCGCGCGGGCAGCCAGTTGATCAGCTTCCTCGGTGACCTGAACTGGATCAAGAAGGACGGCCCTGACGACCCTCGCGTCGGGATGATCGGCGGCTCCTATGGCGGTGGCATCCAGTTCGCCGTCGCCAAGGTCGACCCGCGGCTGGACACGATCGTCCCGATCATCACCTGGAACGACCTGCGCTACTCGCTGATGCCGAACAATGCGACGACGCCGGGGCGGACCGGCGACGTCGCCGGTGACACCGACGTCGTCGGCGCGCAGAAGCTCGAGTGGGACCTGTTGCTGTTCGCCGATGGCCTCGTCGACGGCATCACCGGCGTACGCGCCGACATCACCCGCGACGACGGCTGCATCGACTACCTGATCGACGTGTGCCCCTTCGCCGCCGAGGGCCTCGCCAACGCCGTGTTCACCCAGGGCGTCCTGGACTTCCTGGGCCACGCGTCGGTCGGCACGTTCGTCAACCACATCCGGATCCCGACCCTGCTGATGCAGGGCGAGGCGGACTCGTTGTTCAACCTGCGCGAGGCCGCCACGACCTACCGGCAGCTCGAGGCGCAGGGCACACCCGTCAAGATGATCTGGCAGTCGTGGGGGCACAGCGTCTCGGCCTCGCAGCCGGGCGAGTGGACGCAGGGCCCCGGCATGGCCGACACCTACGAAGGCCGGCGCGTCCTCGCGTGGTTCGCCCACTACCTCAAAGGCGAAGACGTCTCGACCGGTCCGGCGTTCGCCTACTACCGCGACTACGTGCCGTTCCACGGCCGCGGCCCGGACACCGTGCAGTACGCGACCGCACCGCGCTTCCCGGTGGGCAGGATGACGACGTACTACGCGTCGGCGAACGGCGCACTCGTCACCGCCCGCAGCCAGGTGAGGGCCGGCAGCGCCGAGTACGCCAACCTGGCGGGCCCGGCGCCGCTGTCCTACTCCGAGGTCTCCGGGCTTCAGGGCACCGCGCTTCCCGACGCCTCGACGCCGCCGTTCGACACTCCCGGCACGTTTGTGGACTGGGCGAGCGTCCCACTGTCACACCACCTCGACGTGGCGGGGATCCCGGCGGTGACGCTTCACGTGCAGACGCCGGTGTCGCTGGACGCGACCGCCGCCACCGAGCTCCAGATGTTCGTGAAGGTCTACGACGTGGCACCCGACGGCGCGATCACGCTCGTACGACGGCTCGTCGCACCGGTCCGCGTGGCCGACGACGCGGCCGCGGTGCACGTGCTGCTGCCCGGCATCGTGCACCGGTTCGCCGAGGGCGACCGGATCGAGCTGGTCGTCGCGGCGACGGACACGGCGTACCGCAACGCTGATCTGGTGCAGCCCGCGCTCGTGTCGTGGAGCAGGACCGCGCCGGTCGAGCTGAAGCTGCCGGTGGTCCGCTAGGCGCCGGCGGTCGCCGGCACGTGATCACGGACCCAGTCGACGATCGTCGTCGTCGGCGTCCCGGGCGTGAAGATCTCGGCGACGCCCATCTCCTTGAGCGGCGCGATGTCGTCGTCGGGGACGATGCCGCCGCCGAACACCACGATGTCGCCGGCGCCGGCCTCGGCCAGCAGGTCGATGACCTTCTTGAACAGCGTCATGTGAGCCCCGGACAGGACGGACAGTCCGACCGCCTGCGCGTCCTCCTGGACGGCGGTGGCCACGATCTGCTCCGGGGTCTGGTGCAGGCCGGTGTAGATGACCTCCATGCCGGCGTCGCGCAGGGCGCGGGCCACGACCTTCACCCCACGGTCGTGCCCGTCGAGCCCGGGCTTCGCAACGACGACGCGGATCGGCACGCTGTCAGGGTAACGATCGGTCAGACTGGGCAGCGATGAGCGCCGACACCACACGCCTCCCGCACTGGAGCGAGGCGCTCGTCACCCTCACCGAGCCGCTGCCCGGCTCGGACGTGCTGCACTGCTCGGTCGCCTCGATCGACGCACACCCGTGCGTCGTGGTGCGGTGGGACTTCGGACGCAACGGCGGCACGTTCGGCGTGGCGGAGGCCGATGCGTTCGTCGGCGCCGTGTCGGTGGCGCAGCAGCGCGGAGTACCGCTCGTCACGATCACCCGGACCGGCGGCACGCGGCTGCCCGAAGGGATGCGCGCCCTCGTCGGCATCCCGCGCGCGGCGCTCGCGCTCACCGACCTGCGCGCGGCCGGCGTACCGCACGTCTGCATCGCCGACAACCCGACGACCGGCGGCGTCTGGGTGGCGATCGGCGCGGGCGCCGACGTGCGCATCGCGGTCGCCGGCGCGGTGCTGGGCTTCTCCGGTCCGCGGGTCGTCACGGCGATGACCGGACGCGCACTCGCTGAAGGCGCCAACACCGCGGAGTCGGCGTACGCCGCCGGCTTGGTCGACGCCGTCGCAACCCACGACGAGGTCGGTGACCTGCTCTCCCGCGCCCTCGCCGCGTTCGCACCGGATGACCCGCAGCCGGTCGCGCCGCCGTCGTCGCCCGCCCCGCTGACCCGCGGCGCCGCAGCGCAGCTGACGGTCTCGCGCGAGGCCGAACGGCCGAGCGGCGACGACCTGCTCGCGGCGGTCCTGACCGACCGGGTCGAGCTGCACGGCAGCGACGAGGTCACCCACGCGGCGGTCGGCCGGCTCGCCGGCCGTCGGGTCGTCGCGGTCGCGCTCGCCGGTCCGCGGGCGGGCATGCCCGGACCGGGCGGCTTCGCGCTGCTGAGCCGGGCCGCGGCGCTCGCCGGGGCCCTCGACATTGCCCTCGTCGTGTTCGTGGACACGCCGGGCGCCGACCCGCACCGCGAGGCCGACGGGCTCGTGCCGGCGATGGCGCAGTCGCTGCTCGACGTACTGGCCACACCCGCACCGACGGTCTCGCTCGTGCACGGCGAAGGAGGTTCCGGCGGCGCGCTGGCGGGTGCGGTCACCGACGTCGTAGGTGTGGCGGAGTTCGGGTGGTTCGCGGCCCTCGGGCCCGAAGGTGCCGCCGCGGCGATGCGCACCTCGGCCGACGAGGCCGCCGAGCTCATGCGCATCACCCCCGGCGACCTGCTCGCCGACGGCTTCGCCGACGCGCTGGTCGCCCGCGGGGATGAGGTCGCCTGGTGCGCTGCTGCAATCGACGCAATCCGGCGCATCCCGCCGGAGCAACGGATGACAAACCGGCGCAAACGCTGGTCATCGGCCATTCCTCGCGAAGTGTGAAAAACCCCACGACACGTTCAGCCGCAACGCTTTTTCGCCGATGGAACAGGTAACGTCGGCGCGGCCGCCACACGCTCTGCGGGGTTCGGGCAACGCGGTCGAGGCAACCGATCAGTGCTTCCCCCAGAAGCTAAGGAAGTCCGGTGGGTAACAGTCGCGCCATGCGCAACCTGCTGACCGTGGGCACGGTCACCGGCACCGCCGTCGAGATGGCCTGGCTTGCGGCCCATGTGGCGAGCTACCCGTTCGGCGTCCTGCAGGAGAAGGCCCGCGACACCGACGACCACTTCAGCCTCGGCGGGTTGTCGCCGGTCCACCGCGGCCTGCTGATCGGCGATGTCGAGGCTGCCGGCACTCCGATCCTGCTGCTGCACGGCATGGTCGACAACCGATCGATCTTCGCGCTCCTGCGGCGCAACCTGCGCCGTCGTGGCTTCGGTCGAGTCGTGACGATGAACTACCGGATCTGGACCTCCGACGTCCGCGCTGCGGCCCGTCAGCTGGCGGACACCGTCGAGGCGATCTGCGAGCAGACCGGCTACGAGCGACTCCACATCGTCGGTCACTCCCTCGGCGGTCTGGTCGCCCGCTACTACGTGCAGCGGCTCGGCGGCGACGCGCGGGTCCACACCTTGGTCACACTCGGCACGCCGCACCGCGGTACGCACGTCGCGCGCATCGTGCCCGTCGGGGTCTGCCAGCAGATGGTCCCCGGCAGCGACGTCCTCGAAGAGCTGGCCGAGCCGGCGCCTGACTGCCAGACCCGGTTCGTCTCCTTCTGGAGCGACATCGACACGCTGATCTCACCGAAGCAGTCGGCGCGGCTCGACCATCCCGACCTGACCGCTCGCAACATCCTGGTCCGCGGTGTCGGGCACCTCTCGCTGCCGATCCACCGGCAGATCGTGCACGAGATCGTTGCGACGCTCGCCCATCTCGACTCCGACGGCGCCACTGTGACGCCGGGCGTCACCCGGATCGCCACTGCGCCCGAGCCGACCGGCCTTCGCGCTCGGCTGCGCCCGACGCGGCGCAGCGCAACGGCGGGCTGACGCTGCACTAACGTCTGCCGACGTGCGGTCGGCACATGAACGCCCCCTGTGGTGGGTCCAGGTTCTACTCATCGTCGGCTTCGCGTGGGCGTACGACGAGATCCGCTCGCTGCACGGCAACGTCGTCGCCGAAGGCGTCCGCCACGGCCGACAGCTGTTGCGGTTCGACCGCGACCTGCATCTGAACTGGTCCGCGACGATGAACCACTGGGTGTCCCACCACGACGCACTCGCCGACGTCTTGTCCTTCTACTACGTCGTCATGCATCTCGGCATGGTCGCGTTCACGCTGCTCGTGCTCTGGATTCACGGCCCGCGTTACCGCTACCACCGCAACGTGCTGATCTTCTCGAGCATCATCGGGTTCGCGGCGTACTGGATGTATCCGGCCGCGCCGCCCCGGCTGCTGGGCAGCGGCTACCACGACACCGTCGCCGCGCATCTGCCGTTCGCCTACCACGTCGAGACGGCGAGCGCGAACCTCTACGCGGCGTTCCCGTCGCTGCACGAAGCCTGGGCACTGTGGGTGGCGGTCGCGCTGTGGTCGATCACCACCCGCTGGTGGCTACGCGTGCTCGAGGCGCTTCATCCCGTCGTCACCGCCATCACCGTGCTGGCAACCGGCAACCACTACTCGACCGACGTACTGAGCGGGGTAGCGCTGACCGCTATCGGTTACCTGGCTTACGACGCGGCGCTGCGCCTGGCGCATCGGGAATCGGCCGATACAGGAACGCTGCCAGCACTGCGAAGAACAGGAAGAAGTTGATGATGTGTACGCCGGTGCAGTACTCGCAGATGGCCTTCAGGTGGATCTCCACCGTGATCAGGTAGATCACCATGCCCATCGCGCCGCCGGTGGCGAGCAACCGGAACCGATGCAGCCACTCGTTGCGGACCTGCCACAGCCACGGGGTCATCAGCACCGTCATCAGCACGAAGTAGACGAGGCCGACGATCGCCACCGGGATGTGCCCGAAGATCTCGGACTCAGAACTGGTCGTCACCTTTGCGCAGTTGATGTGCCCGCTCGCCTTGCACACCAGCGCACCGGGGTGGAAGTGCGTGTATGTCAGGTAGATCGAGTCCGCGAGGCCGAGCAGAGCGATCGGGAGCGTGACCTTCCACGCCCACCGCGCATTGACCGGCGTGGCGTCAGTCTCAGGCACTTGCCGACGGGAGATTGATCGCGTTCAGCGCCGACGCGCTGCACACCGACGAGTCCGCGTTGTCGATCATCTGGCAGATCAGCTTCGTGTCGACGTTCGCCTCTCCGATGATGTCCTTGGCGACCGTGCTGCCGGGGTTCTTCAGGTCGGCGATGATCTGCGTCCAGTTCAGCCCGGAAAGGTCGTCGATCGAGAAGCCCACCTGGGTCTGGACGTACTTCCCGCCGTAGTAGAGGAACGGGAAGCTGCCCTGGGTGTACTTCATCCAGATCGTGTTCTCAGCGGACGTGGGCTTCATCAGCTGCTGGGAGTCGCGGTCCTCGTCTTCCACCGGCACGAAGGCGAGGTATTTGCTCGTGTACGACGACTTGCGGAACGAGAAGGTCGCGAGGTTGCCGTCGTCATTGGCGGAGCGCACCTGATCGAGGTCGGTGAACGTCCCGAACCTCGACAGCGCATTGATGAGGGACCAGCGCTCGGCGGCGCAGTAAGGACAGAACTCGGCGCCGATGAACAGCAGTTCGGGCTTGCCGTCCTTGGTCAGCGCCGGGTCGTTGATCGCCTTGACCGCGTCGAGGTTCGCGCTGCCCTGGCCGACGGTGTCGTAGGACGCAGGCGCGATGCCCGTCACGCCGTTGACGACCGTGTCGGTCGCGGCGACGGGATCGCCGGCCGGATTGTTGTTCGACTTGCCGGACTGCGTGATCGCGATGACGGCGATCACCGCGATGACGACGCCGAGCGCCAAGACCGAGCTGAGGATCGTCCGGGCGCGCCGACGCTGGTCGAGCCGAGCCTGTGCCGCGCGCGCGGATGCGGCCTTCTCCCGAGCGGACACGGCCTGCTTCTCGCGCCGCTGCTTGTTGGTCTCGCGTCCCACGACAACCCTTCCGGTCGACTTGTTGATGCCAAGGTTAATGGGATCTACGAGC